>JBOGDX010000008.1:0-17667 GCA_050743225.1 Actinomycetes bacterium
GGACGGGACGATTCAGTCATCGCGATCGGCCGCGACAGCGCTCAGAGCCGCACAGCCACCCGCACCCAGGTGCGCCGGCCGCAGGTCGGGCAGCGCATCCACGACGAGTGGCCGCGTCGCAGCAGCGGCAGGTGCAGCGACGGAACGACGAGCCGGAGCAGCCCGCGCGGTGTGACCACCGACGTCTCTCCGCAGGCCGAGCAGTCGATCGTGACCGCACCCAGCGCCGGCGGCTGCTCGGTCACGCTGTAGAGCGCCCGCCGGCCATGTGGGTCGGCGGGCGACTTGGGAACGGTGGTCCGGTCCGGCGCCGGGGCGTCAGGAGTCCGCCGGCGCAGCCGGTCGAAGCCGTCGCTCATCCGAACAGCGCTCCCGCCAGGTCGCGGTAGGCCGCCGCACCGCGGTTGCTCCGCGCGGTGGCCAGCACCGAGCGGCCTTCCGCGGGCGCCTCGGCGAAACGCACCGACCGCGGTATCGAGGGCTCCAGGACGTCGAGGCCGTAGCGTCCGGTCACGTCGGCGAGCACCGCCCGCGCGTGGTTGGTCCGGCCGTCGAACATGGTCGGCAGCACACCCAGCACCCGCAGGCCGGGGTTGAGGATGCGCTGCACGTCGTGGATGGTGTCCAGCAGCTGCCCGACCCCGCGGTGCGAGAGCATCTCGCACTGCAGCGGGATGATCACCTCGTCGGCGGCGGTGAGCGCGTTGAGCGTGAGCACGCCGAGGGAGGGCGAGCAGTCGAGCAGGACCACGTCGTAGGCCGCCGACACCTCCTCCAGCGCGGTCCGCAGCACGAACTCACGACCCGGCCGGGTCAGCAGCTGAGCTTCGGTACCAGCGAGCTCGATCGTGGCGGGAAGCAGGTCGACCCCGTCCTCCGTGGGCTGGATGGCCATCGCCGCGCCGACCCGGCCGAGGAGCACGTCATGGACGCTGAGCTCGACCACCTCCGGGTCCAGGCCCAGGGAGAACGTGAGGCAGGACTGGGCGTCGAGGTCCACAAGCAGGACCTTGCGTCCTTGCTCGGCGAGGGCGCTGCCGAGCGAGGCGACGGTCGTTGTCTTCGCCACGCCGCCCTTCTGGTTCGCGACGGCGATGGTCCGGCTCACGCGCGCCATTGTGCCCGTGCTCCCCCCGGGGTTGTCGACTGCCGCCCGGTAGCGTCCTGCTCTGTGAGCACCCCGCCCTTCCTCGACCTCCCGGCGGGCGTGAGCGCCGCGCCGGTCCCCTCGGCTCGTGGCGAGCTCGCCGCCCTGCTCGCCGACCCGGCCGACGTGATCGCGGGCGCGCCGGTGCTGCTGCTGCCCGGTTTCACCGGATCCAAGGAGGATTTCATCGGGGTCCTGGCCCCCATCGCCGCAGCCGGGCATCGTGTGGTCGCCGTCGACCAACGGGGGCAGTTCGAGTCTCCGGGCGAGGACGACCCGACGTCGTACGACGTGAAAGCGCTCGCCGAGGACGTCCTCGCGGTGGCCCGCCACCTGGGCCGGCCGATCCACCTGCTCGGCCACTCGTTCGGCGGGCTGGTCGCCCGTGCCGCCGTGCTGGCCGAGCCGGGCGCGTTGCGGTCCCTGGCACTTCTGAGCTCGGGACCCGCGGCGATCCCCCATCCGGCGGCGAGCAACCTCGAGCTGATCTCGCGGGCGCTGCCGATCATGGACCTGGAGTCCATCTGGGCGGCCAAGCGTCAGCTCGAGTCCCAGACCGAGCCCGAGCCCCCCGAGCCGGACATCGCCGCCTTCCTGCACCGCCGCTTCGTGGCCAACCATCCCGCGGCCCTGTTGCGGATGGCCGAGCAGCTGCTCAGCGAAGAGGACCACGTTGCCGAGCTGGCGGCGGTGGGTGTCCCGATGCTGGTGGCGTTTGGCGACGAGGACGATGTGTGGCCCCCAGCGGCCCAGGCCGACATGGCCCGCCGGCTGGGCGCGCAGGTCACCGTGGTCGAAGGCGCCGGCCACTCCCCCGCGGCCGACCGTCCCGAGGCCACCGCGGCCGCCCTGCTCGCCTTCTGGTCGGCAACAGAGTGAAACGTTCGACATCATCTCCCGGGCCGCCGCATCCGGGCTGCCGAACGTTTCACTCAGCGAGGCGAGCGCGTGGAGATCAGGGGTCGATGACGTCGCCGAGGCCTGCCCAGGGCTCGGCCGGCGGATAGGCCGACCGGCCCTCCGGACAGACCCGCACGAAGTCGCACCACCGGCACGACGGCGACACCTGGGGCGGGAACTGCTCATCCGTCGCCGCGGCGTACAACCCGGCACGGAACGCCGTGTCCGCCGCAGCTGCCTCGGCGCCGAGCGACTCGGCCCGGTCCACGTGCCGCTGGACCGTCTCCGGAGTGTGCTCGTGTGCCACCACGTCGCCGGTGGGCAGGTGGTGCAGCTCGACCCGCAGGCACGGCCGGCGGAACATCCGGGTCACGGCCAGCGCGTAGAGGGCGAGCGCGAGGGAGCTCCTGGCGTCGTACGACGTCAGCAGCCGTCTCCCGGTCTTGTAGTCGACGACGACGAGCCGTTCCTCCCCCTCGATCGGACGGCGGTCCAGCCGGTCGACCCGGCCGGAAACCGCGAGCGCCTGGGTTCGGGTCGCCACGGTGCGCTCGATGCCGAGCGGCTCGACGTCGGGGTCGAGCGTCGCGGCATATCGGGTGACCATCTCCCGGGCGCGACCGCGCCAGTGGGCCGACTGCTCGTCGTCTCGGAAGCCCTCGTGCAGCCACACGTCCTCCAGGATCCGGCCGGCCGCGTCCGGCGTGCGCTGCGGCGGCTCCAGGCGGTACCACCCGGCCAGGGCGAGGTGAGCCGCCGACCCGAGGCTGTTGTGCGCCCACGGCGGCCCCTTGGGCGGCGCCGGTCGCTCCAGGTAGGCGAACCGGTATCGCCGCGGGCAGTCCAGCCAGGTCGTCAACCGGGTGGGCGTACACGTGAAGAGCCGGGTCGGCAGCCCGTCGAGGGCGAGCTCCTCCTGCGCACTCATCAGGCCTCCTGCACGAAAGCGGTCACCGCGTCCGCAACCAGCTGCACGGCGATGGCCGAGAGCAGGAGGCCGGCGATGCGCGTGATCAGCGTGACCCCGCTGTCCTTGATGACGCGGATGATGACCACCGAGAAGCGCATGAACAGCCACAGCACGACGTGTACGGCCACGATGCCCGCCGCCACGGCGACGCCTTCCCAGGCACCGTCGACCCTCTGGACGAACACGATGGTGGCCACGATCGCTCCCGGGCCGGCCAGCAGCGGCGTGCCCAGCGGCACCAACGCCACGTTGACGTTGCTGGTCTCGACCGGCTCGTCGGCCTTCCCCGTCAGCAGCTCCAGGGCGACGAGGAGCAGCAGCAGCCCACCGGCTGCCTGCATCGCCGGCAGCGTGATGCCGAGGTAGTTGAGGATCTCGCGGCCGAACAGCGCGAACACCACGATGACGAAGAACGCCACGAGCACCGCCTGGGTCGCGAGTCGCCTGCGCATGCTCTGGGTGCGGCCGCTGGTGAGGCTCAGGAAGAGCGGGATGGTCCCCGGCGGGTCCATGATCACGAATAGCGTGACGAAGACCTCGACGAAGAACTTCGCGTCGGACGCGGTCACCGGGTGCTCGTCACCCGTCCACGACCGCGGTGACCCCGCTCGCCTGGGCGAGCAGAGTCTCCACCACCTCGGGCGTGGTGGTGTTCTCGCCGAGGCGGTTGGGCTTCCCGCTGCCGTGGTAGTCGCTGGCGCCGGTGACCAGCAGCCCGAGCTCCGCGGCGAGGCCGCGCAGTCGGGTGCGGTCGTCGGGCGAGTTGTCGCGGTGGTCGACCTCGAGGCCGGCGAGTCCCGCCCGCGCCATCGCCTCGATCCCGTCGTCGCGCACCGTCGTGCCGCGCTTCGCGGCCGCAGGGTGGGCGAAGACCGGAACGCCGCCCGCCTCACGCACCAGCTGGACTGCGCGCAGTGCGTCGACGTAGTAGTGCCCGACGAAGAAGCGCGAGCCGTCGTGCAGCAGGGTGTCGAAGGCGGCCGTGCGGTCAGGGACCACCCCCGCCGCTACGAGCGTGTCCGCGATGTGCGGCCGGCCGACAGTTGCGCCCTCGGGGATCTGCTGCTGCAGCATCTCCCAGGTGACGGGGTAGCCGCCGTCGGCAAGCTTCGCCACGATCGCCTTGGCCCTCGGGACGCGGTCGTCGAGGGCCATCGCCATCTCCTCGGCCAGCTCGGCGTGCGCGGGGTCGAAGAGGTAGGCGAGCAGGTGGAGGTTGACGCCGTCATAGGCGCAGGAGATCTCGGCGCCCGGCACCAGGCGCAGGCCCGGGGGCACGGCGAGGACCGCCTCGGCCCACCCGCGAGTGGTGTCGTGGTCGGTCAGCGCGACGACGTCGAGCCCGGCATCGAGGGCCGCGCGCAGCAGGTCGGCCGGCGGCTCCGTGCCGTCGGAAGCCGAGCTGTGGGCATGCAGGTCCGCTTTCACCAGCGGGCCAGGCGGCGAGGTGGGGTCGTCACGCGGTACAGGCTAGGGGGAGCGGAGGCCCCGAACTGCTCAGGTGGTCAGACGTGGGGACAACGCGCCGAAGGGGACGTCGATGTCCCGCCCGGCATCCCGCAGGTCGGTGAGCACGAAGTCGTCGATGAGGAGGAACCCGTCGCTCGCGGGCCACAGCACGGCCCAGATCCAGCAGGCGTGCGCCTCCCCGACGTACACCGCTCGGTCGGGTGGCGCCTCCAGCGCCCACATCGCCGTCGGATGGCCCGCCGCATGGATCTTCGCGTCGGAGGCCCGGTGGTCATCGACGCTGCCCGGGTCGAGACCGTCGACCCCGGCGAAGCGGGCACCGAGCCCGACCCCCGGCTCCTCGGCCACGAGCACGAGGTCGGCGACGCCGCCCAGCGGCGCCGGGCCAGAGCACGCGACGGCGGTCGCCCGGCCACCGGTCCGCTCGTCACCCGCCGTGGCGAAGCCGGTCACCAGCCACCCGCGGGGCAGTGGCCAGGGCAGCCACACCGGCACGGCCGCGCGGGAGGACATCGTGTGCAGGAGCTCGGACGTGGGCTGGACGACGGGCTGCAACGGGTGCACCGCACCGTGTTCGTCGCACGTCCAGGCACTTGACCACAACCCGGGCGCACGCAGCGCGGCACCGCACCGGGGGCAACTGGGCTCCGCCCTCATGGTCCGACACGGTCCCGCCGCAGGCGCTCCGCCGTCAAGGGTGGACCGTCACCGCCGCGGCTGCGACCGCTCACTCCTCGTAACGACGCACCGTCGCCGGGCGCTCTTCTACGACCCGCTCGCGGACGACTGGCTCCTCGACGACCTCGCGCCGGCGGACAGGGCGCTCGACGACCGTGCGACGGCGGAAGCGCGACGGGCCCGCGCCCATCAGGCTCATGGCCATCACCAGGACAAGGATGACGGCAAGGATGATCAGAACAGCGGTCATGGCGAGGTACTCCAGACTCCTAGGCTGTCAGCCGTGTTCCCGCGGTCGCCGGCGCCGAAACGACATGTCCCCTGTGTGGGTGCACTCGTCCACGACGACGACGGGCGCCTGCTCGTCGTGCGCCGAGCGCGTGAGCCGGGGGCGGGCGGGTGGTCGATCCCCGGCGGGCGGGTGGAGGCGGGCGAGACCGACCAGCAGGCCGTACGCCGTGAGGCGCTCGAGGAGACCGGCCTGCACGTCACGGTCGGCCTCCTCGTGGGCACGGTCGTGCGACCCGGTCCGGACAGCGCGGTCTACGACATCCGTGACTACGCCTGCTCGCTGGCCGTGAACACCGCCCCGGTCGCCGGCGACGACGCGTCCGAGGTGCGCTGGGTCAGCCGGACACAGCTGAAGGGGCTCGACCTGGTCGACGGGCTCTGGGACGCCCTGCACGAGTGGGGCATGCTCCCGCGCTGAGCCATCAAGACTTCGAGGTTTCCTCCCGACGTTGAGGTGTGGCGTCATACGGTGCAGACATGTCCCCGCTCAAGCCGGTACGGCTGCGGCTGACGTGGAGCCAGCGACGAGCCTTCGTGCTGACCGTGGTGGGCTTCCAGGTCCTCGTGTGGGGCGACGCGCTCCTCAACGACGGACGGCTCGGCGGCAGTGGCAAGACCGCGCTCGCCGGGCTCGCGCTGATCGCGATGGCCGCGTTGACCTGGTGGGTGGGCACGTCGGCGACCCGCCGCGGCATCCTCGTGCATGCCCTTCCCCCGATGGTCATCCCGTGGGAGGAGGTCCACGAGATCGTGGTCGAGCACCAGCTGGGCATCAAGACCGTCGTCGTACACCACGGCACGACCGTGCGCCGGCGGACCCGGCTGTCTGCGCCGACGACCGGCCCGCTCGGCCGGGACGCCGACTTCCAGGAGAAGGTCCGGATCCTCCGCTGCTACTGGACTGCCGTCCGCTCGGCGAGCGACGCGGGCACGGCAGCCTGATCTTTCTCGGTTGAGCCCCCGTCAGCCCTGCACCGGCTGGGGACGGCCTGGCTGCTCGCCACCGCGAGACTCGCCGTAGGAGCGCTTGGGCACCATCACCTTGCGCCGGAACACGCACACGACGGTGCCGTCCTGGTTGTAGCCGCGGGTCTCGACGTGAACGACGCCGCGGTCGTCCTTGGACCTCGACTCGGTCTTGTCCAGCACCGTCGTCTCGCCGTAGATGGTGTCGCCGTGGAAGGTCGGCTTGACGTGCTTGAGCGACTCGACCTCGAGGTTGGCGATCGCCTTGCCGCTGATGTCTGGCACCGACATGCCGAGCAGCAGCGAGTAGATGTAGTTGCCGACCACGACGTTTTTGCCGAAGTCGGTCGTCTTCTCCGCGTAGTTGGTGTCCATGTGCAGCGGGTGATGGTTCATCGTCAGCAGGCAGAACAGGTGGTCGTCGTACTCCGTCACCGTCTTGCCCGGCCAATGCTTGTAGGTCGCGCCGACCTCGAACTCCTCGTAGTACCGACCGAACTGCATGGTGGATGGTCCTCTCGAGGTCGTACGGCGGGTAGGTCCCGCATCCTGCCCGACCCGCTCTCGCCCTCCGCCGCGAGGGCCGCCCGGGGCGTGCGAGGGCCCGACCATCCGGCGTCGCGTTGGAAGCAGCAAGGCCCCCGTCCCAAGAGGGGACGGGGGACTGCCGGTTGATCTTTGCGGTCCGTGGACCTCGCGACTACTTGTTGAACGACACCATCTTCGGCTCGGAGCCGGCGACCTCGTAGCGCAGGCTGTTCACCAGCGCATCGGTCGTTCCCTGGAGGGAGAAACCGGCCGTGATGTAGACGCCACTGATGGTGTCCTCGCCATGGGCCGCAAGGACCTCGTCCCACGTTGAGTCCGGGCTATTGCCGCCGTCGTCGTCATAGCGAACAGTGCCTTCGTGCACGTCGTACTTCACGAGTCGGTCCGAGGAGTCGCACTGCGCGGACGAGCCCGGTCTGGACGGGTGGCCCGGGGTCGCCGAGGGATGCCTCGGGCCGGTGCGGGACGGAACGTATCGGCCCCGTTGGTGCATTAGCCCCGAAATTGGCCCGTCAGGGGGAAAAGTGGCGGTTCGGATGATCCATCACGGATCGAACGGACCGTCGTCACCCGCTCCTCGCCCACCGGGTGGCGTCTCACATCACGGCGCCGAACCGAGGCCGGCGAGGATCTCGCGGGCCTTGTCGGCCTCGGCCCAGACGCAGCGGATCTCGTAGGCACTCGCGACGATCTTGCTGCGGGATGTGAAGTCGCGCTTGCCGCCGGTGAGGGCGTGCCCGACGAAGCCAAAGATCGCGCCGAATGCCGCGCCGTACAGGACGGCCGAGAGGATCAGTCCGAACAGGTTGGTGCCGTCCTCGGCGAACAGCGAAAGCAGGATCCCGACGAACAATCCGAACCACGCCCCGGTCGCGGCACCCGCCAGCGCCGCGCGGCCGCGGGTGAGCCGACCGAGGACGTTCTCGACCATTCGCAGGTCCGACCCGACGATGCTCACGTGCTGCACCGGGAACTGGTGGTCCGACAGGTAGTCGACGGCGCGCTGCGCCTCGGCGTACGTGTCGTACGACCCCACCACCTGGCCGCGCGGGATGTCGGAGTACTGCTCGTGGGCTGACATGGACGAACCTCCGGGATGGCGTGAGCAGGACAGGTCCTCGTCACCGAACTAGCCGCTCGGCCGTCATCATCGTCGCACTGACGTCTCTTCGGCCGACTCGCATCACCCCGCGTACCGGAACGCGGCGAGAATCGCCCTAGTCGCGGTGGCGGTTGGTGAGCAGGGTGAGTCGGGTGAGCCGGAACCGGTGGTGTTGTCGGGGTCGGCGGTCGGGGTCGATGGCGGCGGGCGGGACCAGATGCGGGAACCCGTTGGCGGCCAGGGCGACGGCCCAGCCCTGGCGGTGGACCATCCGGTGATGGAAGCCGCAGGTGATCACCGGGTGCTCGAAGACGGTGCCTGCCTGACTCATGGCCCGAACCCAGCCGGGGGGTCGGACACAACCCGCCGACCGTCGATCGGGCAGGAACCCTTTGTGGACAACAGTTTCCGGTCGCGACGAGTTGTCCACAGGCCGTCACAACGGCGGCGGCGTGGGGACGCGAGTTGTGCGGCCCAGAGAACAGGCTGACCACTAGGACCAGGTCGTCGGCAGCCCGTGCGGATGTGCAGACCCGAGCACTCGTTCGTCGCCACCGGGCCAGGTGCGCAGGACGACCAGGAAGTCGAGGTCACCGGCTGGCTCCCGCCGACGGGGCTCCAGAAACAGGTGCGCGAACCCGGTCGTGTCATCGGTGCGCGACCCGAGCTCCTCGATCGAAGTCGAGACGGCCTCGCGCTCGGCCCGGTCCAGGTACTGCCACATGACCGAGTGCCAGAGCACGGTGATCGTGCCGGGCGCGAGCTCGAGCCGTCGTACGTACCCCTTCGCCGTCGATGCCTGCACATCCGCGGGGATCTCGGCCGCGATCGCGAACGCGCCGCGCAGCCGCTCCAGGCGTTCGCGCTGATCAGCCCAGACGTACGACGTGAGCAGCAGCCGTCCTTCGGCAGTCGTGGGGTCGACCGGCGAGGTGTCGCAACCCAGTCGCTCGACCACCTCGAGCCGGGGACCGAGCGGTGGCAGGTTCCCCCGCCATGCGTCGCGCAGAACAACCGGCGAGCTGTCCGGCCCGAGGCCCCAGCCGCCGCCGAGGTCGACCCGAAATGCGTCAACGCGCAGGTTCAGGCCACCGCTCGCCCCGATCTCGACCAGCCGGACCGGCGCGTCCCGCCAGGACAGCACGTGTTGCAACCCGCCCATCAACGCCGCCGCGCGACCGACCTCGTTGGTCTGCGGCGCCTGGTGCAGCAGGGTGCGCAAGGCGTCGCGGTGCTCGACCAGCAGGGCGCGGAACGCCGGCCACGCGGCGACCGGGTCACCATCACCGCCGACCGACGGGTAGTGCGCCGAGAGGGCCGGTGCGCGACGGGAGAGCACCAGCCGGTGCACCCCGCCCATGAGCCGGAGCGCGAGCGCGTTCGGGCCAGGATCGCCTTCGTGGCCCGCGAGCACGGCAGACGACGGGCCGCCCGCCGTCACATCGTCGGCGACGAGGTGCAGAAGCGTCGCGTAGAAGGGAGAGCCCAGGTCGCGGCAGGCGTCGGCTTGCGTGCGGATGTGGCCGACCATCCGCTCGGCCCCTGTCACCCCGCGACCTTCGTCGCGGCGGCCACCATCAGATCGATCGCCTCGTCATCGGCGAGACCAAAACTCGCAACATCGAGATGATCACCCCGGCCGGGTTCGAACGCTTCTTCATGGAACTGGCCGACCTCGCCGACGCAGGCCCGCCCGACCTCGACGAACTAGAGCGGCTCGCCGCATCGTACGGCCTCTTCTTCGACACCACCTGGGTGTCCGAGCTGACGGCGAAGTGTCAACTCACTCCCCCCTCCGCGAACTGACCGCCTGCCCGGTTCGTCCCCTGGCCCGTCGTCGTCGCTGGGCGGAGACTTCAGCAGATCGGCGTCGCGCAGAAGGAGGCGACGGGCATGTTGGCGTTGCAGCACTCGGTGGACGCGGTGGTCGGGGGCACTCCCGAGCAGGTGTGGGCGGTGGTGTCGGACCCGACCCGGCACCCGGCGCTCGCGGGCAGCGGCGAAGTCCTGGCGCTGCGGGTGGTCACCGACGGGCCGGTCCGCGTGGGGACCGAGTTCGAGGCGGACGAGGACATCAAGTTCGGCCCCTCGAGGCAGAAGTTCACGGCCCGCTCCAAGGTGGTCGAGTTCGACGCGCCCAGGGTGATGTCGTGGACGTCGACGCCGCCCGGAAAGCCGACGCCGAGACGGATCCAGTGGTGGTTCCGGTTGACGCCCGACGCCGCGGGCACCCGGGTCGTCCACCGGATCGAGGTGGACATGGGCCCGGTCGGCAACGTCCTCCTCACCCCGATCTACCGGGTCATGCGTGCGAGAACGATCCGGGACGGGATGCGGGGAACGCTGGAGAACCTCGACAAGGCGGTGCGCGAGGGGCCGGGCGCGGCCTGACGGCGAGACGGCCTCAGGCGGTCAGCTGCGCAGCTTGTACTCCTCGAGCAGGCGACGGCCGATGATCATCTTCTGGATGTCCGAGGTGCCCTCGCCGATCAGCAGCATGGGGGCCTCCCGGTACAGCCGCTCGATCTCGTACTCCTTCGAGTAGCCGTAGCCGCCGTGGATGCGGAACGCGTCCTCGACGACCTCCTTGCAGTACTCGCTGGCGAGGTACTTCGCCATGCCGGCCTCGACGTCATTGCGTTGGCCCGCGTCCTTCTTGCGGGCGGCCATCACCATCATCGAGTGCGCGGCCTCGACCTTGGTCGCCATCTCGGCCAACCGGAACATGACGGCCTGGTGCTGGGCGATCGGCTTGCCGAAGGTCACTCGCTGCTGGGCATAGGCGATCGCCAGCTCGAACGCCCGCAGTGCGACCCCGCAACCGCGGGCCGCGACGTTGACGCGGCCGACCTCGACGCCGTCCATCATCTGGTAGAAGCCTTGTCCTGTGTCGCCGCCCAGCACCCGCGACGCGGGCACCCGATGTCCGTCGAAGACCGCCTCGGTCGAGTCGACGCCCTTGTAACCCATCTTCTCGATCTTCCCGGGGATCGTGAGCCCGGGCATGGTCTCGCCGAAGCCGGGCTCCTTCTCCACCAGGAACGTCGTCATGTTGCGGTAGGGCGTCTCGGCGCCCTCCTCGGTCTTCACCAGCACCGCCAGCAGGTTCGACGTACCGCCGTTGGTGATCCACATCTTCTGCCCGGTGATGACGAAGTCGTCGCCGTCGCGCACCGCCTTGGTGGAGATGGCGCTCACGTCCGAGCCGAGCCCGGGCTCGGACATCGAGAACGAGCCGCGTACCTCGCCGGTCGCCATCCGCGGCAGGAGCGCATCCTTCTGCTCGTCGGTGCCGTGCTGCTTGAGCATGTAGGCGACGATGAAGTGGGTGTTGATGATGCCGCTGACGCTCATCCACCCGCGCGCGATCTCCTCGACCACAAGGGCGTACGTCAGCAGCGACTCGCCCAGGCCGCCGTACTCCTCCGGGATCATCAGGCCGAACAGGCCCATCTCCTTCATGCCCTCGACGATGTCCGAGGGGTACTCGTCGTTGTGCTCGAGTTTCGCGACGTGCGGCAGGATCTCCTTGTCGACGAACCCCCGGACGGTCTTCAGGATCTCTTCCTGCACGTCGGTGAGACCGTCGGTCTGGGCGAGACGACCCATGGCACGAACTCCTCGGGAGGGCGGTGGGCTGGGGCAGCGGTGTTACTCGCGAGTATGCCGCCGTACGTCGGTGACCTGCCGTCCGGGATCCCCGGGCAACACCCGCCGTGCTGTGAGATGCTCCCGGCCCTGCGGCTGAGTCACGTCTGGCGCTTCACTACCCGCTGACCGGCACCGCACGAGCGAGGTCGACGCAGCCGCTGTCCGCGCGAAAGCCCAGCCGGTCGTTCGCGGCGAGGATGGCTGCGTTGCCCTCCATGTTCTGGGTGTAGATCCGGTGATGTCCGAGCTCGCGCATGAGCAAGGCGTGCGCTGCTTTCAAGCCGGTCGCCAGGCCGTGGCCCCGCGCCACGCGGGTCACGCCCGTGAACAGCGTGTTGAGGGCGGCGTCCTTCGTCCGGTCCATCAGTGACGTGAACCCGACAGGCTCATCGCCGCGCCAGGCCATGACGACGTAGGAGGGGTCCGGGAAGAACGCCCGGAAGACCGAGTAGGGCATGTCGTCGGTCGCGCCCTCAGCATCCGGCGCGTCCCGCCACAGCACGGTCGAGAGGTCGTAGGCCCGTTGCCACGTCGAGTCGTCCGCGTCGTCGGGCAACGGAGTCAACCGGAAGCCGGCCGACTCGGCTGCGTGGACGGCGGCCGTCGCCGTCTCGACGTCGAGCGTGTCGAGATCGAGCACGGACTCGCGGTGACGGCCGACCAGCCGGAAGCCCCAGCGGTCCGCGATCGCCAGGCTGGCCACATCCTGGTCGGGCGCGCTGAGCAGGAACCCGGGCAGGCGGTACTCACGAGTGGCGTCGGTCAACGCCTCGACCAGCGCGCGCCCGACCCCGCGGCACCGACCGTGCGGTACGACGTAGAGGTCGCTCATCGCGTAGCCGCCGGCCTGCAGGCCCTTCCCGAGAACGAACGCGTATCCGACCGGGTCCTGATCGACCTCGCCGACAAGGATCATCCAGGGGTCGTCCGGCGGGCTGGACCTGATGCGGTCCGCCACGAAGTCCTGGCCCCACCACAGCTCGTTCCCGTCGTTGAGCCCGTCCAGGTCGTCATCGAGCGAGCCGAGACGGACCGTGACCGCACCCCGCTGTCGCGGGAGGTCGATGGCCGGGGCCGGGGTCTGCTGCATCCGCACAGGATGCCTCCCGACCAGCCCCGAAGGCCCAGCAATACCGGGGCGACCGGTCCCTTGCGCAGCGACATTGCGTGACTTTCGCGGCGACCTGTCCGGATGCGTCCATCAGGAGAACAGTTGAGCCTTGTCTCGAGATCTTGGCGGGTTCTCAAGGGCGTGTTACGTTCCGCGCGACGGCCGGTCTGGGGAGCCCGGTCGGTCTTTCGCTCCAGGTGGGGGGGCTCACATGCGCATGCGTCTGGGACGAACAAGGACAGGTGTACTGGCCTGGCTGGCGGGGGGCGCACTCGTCGTGCCGCTGGTGACGACGATGCCTGCCGCCATGGCCGCCACCACTACCACCCCCTACGCACAGCCCGGCTCCATATCCATTGAGGACCGGAACTTCAAGCCGCCCGGCAGTGCACCCGTATCAATCCCGGCGAACTCGTCGGCATCGCCTTACCCGGCAACCGTGACTCCAGATGGCGACAGGTCGACGGTGGCCGTCGATGACGTTCCGGGGATAATCGTCGACCTCGACCTAGAACTCGTCATCAAGCACCCGCACCCGCACGGCATGGACATCCTCCTGGTCGGCCCGCACGGCCAGCAGGCCGTCGTGCTCAGCGACGCGGGGGCGTCCAGCCCACCGCCGCTGGCGGGGGTCAAGCTCACCCTCGATGACCAGGCTGCGGCAACGGTACCCACCGAAAGCGACCCCGGTAGCGGTTCGCTGGCAACGGGCGACTACAAGCCTACGAACCATTCCACATCGCCCGTTGATAACTTCCCCGGCGTTATCCCTGCTCCCACGGGCGCTTCCGCCTTGTCAGTCTTCAACGGAACGAATCCCAACGGCGAATGGAATCTCTTCGTCGTCGGCGACGGCGCCGCAACCGGTGGCACTTTGACCGGCTGGTCGCTGGATTTCGACACGACCCACACTTCGGAAACGTATGTTTCGAGGACGATCCATGTCTCGGGTTCCACAGCCGGGATCAGCGACGTGAACGTGACTCTGCACGGGTTGAACCACACCACGCCCAGCGATGTAGACGTCATGCTGGTTGGACCGCGTGGTCAACGAACGATTCTCATGAGCTTGGCTGGCGACGATTCCCAGCCTGCGACCGGCTTCGACTTGACGTTCGACGACGAGGGAACGGAGCTACCGGGACCAGCCACGTCTGGGACACACACACCGGGACCCCTCACGCCGGGGACCTACCGCCCCGCGGACTACGGCTCGGTGGATGATCTTTTTCCACTGCCTGCACCTGGTCGTGAGGGTGCGCTGCCAACGCTCACAGTGTTTGACGAGACAGATCCGAACGGACCTTGGCAACTCTTCGTCATGGACACCCACCACGACAACCAGGGTGCTTTCGCGGAGGGTTGGAGCTTGCAAATCAAGACTCCGGAAACTCCCGCCTCGCCGGTTATCACGTCGCCGGCGAGCGGATCGGTCGACCGGGACGGGTCGCTCGGCTTCGCGGGTACCGCGCCAGCCGGAACATCAGTGTATGTTCTCGAGGGCAGCACTCGCGTCGGTTTGGTCACGGCCGACGGCTCCGGCTCGTGGTCGTTCGCTGTCGGTGGTGTCACCGACGGCACGCACTCCTACCTGGCTACCGCCGCAGACTCCTTCGGCAACACGTCGAGCCCCTCGGCCGCCGTCTCTGTGGTGATGGACAAGGTGGCACCCGGAGGCGGGGTCACCGTGAACGGCGGGGCCGCGACCACCAACGGCACTGGGGTGACGGTCGGCGTCGCGGCCGCCGACCCGGCGCCGTCCAGCGGGCTGACACAGATGCGGTTCAGCAACGACTCCGTGACGTGGTCGCCGTTCGAGCCCTACGCCGCGACGAAGGCATGGACCCTGTCGGGGGGCAACGGCACGAAGACGGTGTACGCGCAGTTCGCGGACCTCGCCGGGAACGTGTCGGCGTCGGCGTCGGACTCCATCGTGCTGGACACATCGCTCCCGAGCACGCCCGGTGGCCCGTCCGGTCCCGGTGCCGGTCCGGACACGACTAAGCCGAAGGTCATGACGACCAAGCCCCTGCAGCGGGCAACCGGGGTCAAGACCTCGGCCAATGTCAAGGCGGTGTTCAGCGAGCCAATGCAGGCCGCCAGCATCACCCGGTCCAGCGTCCGGTTGGTCAAGCCAGACGGGAGCAGCGTCCGCGCGCGCCTCAGCTACGACGCGGTGAAGCGCAAGGTCACCATCAACCCGCGCAAGGACCTGGCACGACGGACGACCTATCGCGTCTTCATCAGCTACGTCCGCGACCTTGCCGGCAACCCGCTCGACCAGAGGCCGCAACCGGGTAACCAGTCAAAGCGGTGGCGGTTCACCACGCGCTGACGACCGCCGGAGCAGGGCCAAGCCCCCCGATGGCGGGGCTCCGACACGGTGACTGGGTCGGATCTCCGCCAGCCCGGTCTACGGCAACGGTCTCATCGTGTTCACCCCGGTTGACGTCACTGCTCCGGCGGCTCGAAGGTCGACGTCCTCGACAGCCCGGCAGCGCGGCCCTTCGCGGCGACCACCAGCGCCATCTTGCGGGACGCCTCGTCGATCATCTCGTCGCCGAGCATCACGGCGCCACGCATGCCGCCTGCCTCCGACGTGTAGTGGTCGTACGCATCGAGGATGAGCTCCGAGTGGTCGTAGTCCTCCTGCGACGGCGAGTACACCTCGTTGGCCGCGTCGATCTGACCCGGGTGGAGCACCCACTTCCCGTCGAAGCCGAGCGCCGCCGACCGACCCGCGACCCGGCGGAACCCCTCGACGTCCTTGATCTGCAGGTACGGGCCGTCGATCGCCTGCAGGTCGTACGTGCGGGCAGCCATGAGGATGCGCATGAGGATGTAGTGGTAGGCGTCGCCCACGTCGTAGCCCGGCGGCTGCGCCCCGACCACGAGCGACTTCATGTTGATGGACGCCATGAAGTCGGCCGGTCCGAAAATCACCGTCTCCACGCGCGGCGACGCACCGGCGATGGCGTCGACCTCGACCAGGCCCTTCGCGTTCTCGATCTGCGCCTCGATGCCGATGCGCCCGACGTCGAGCCCAAGAGTCTTCTCCAGCTGTGTGAGCAGCAGGTCCAGGGCCGCGACCTGCTCAGCGGACTGAACCTTCGGCAGCATCACGCAGTCCAGGTGGGAGCCGGCGCCCTCGACGACCGCGATGACATCGCCGTACGTCCACTGGGTGGTCCAGTCGTTGACCCGCACCACTCGCGTCTTGCCGGACCAGTCGCCCTCATTGAGGGCCGACACGATGTTGGCCCGGGCGTCGACCTTCGCGAGCGGCGACACCGAGTCTTCGAGGTCCAGGAACACCTGGTCCGCCGGTAGCCCCTGGGCCTTCCCGAGCATCTTCGGGTTGCTGCCCGGCACTGCCAGGCAGGACCGGCGCGACCGCAGCGCGGGAGGTCCGGACGCTTCGATCGAGGGACTGTCCGTCATGGCCGGTCAGGGTAGCGACGGGTCACTCCGAGGGGATGGCGGGCTCGACGTCGGCGGGACGCGCGGAGATCACGATGCCCAGGCCGACCAGCAGCAGCGCGCCAGCGGGCAGCGCCGCCAGTGGCGGCACCTGCCCGAGCCAGGCCGCCGCGATCACCGCCGCACCGGGAACCTCCAGAAGCAGCACCAGCGAGACCACCGTCGGGCTGGTCGTTCGCAGGACCGCGTTGAACAACGAGTGCCCGAGCAGCTGCGCGCCCGCCGTGAGGGCGAGCAGCTGGAGCCACGTCTCCCTGTCGTACCCCCAGAGGTCTGCACCCAGCAGGAGGCACCCGAGCAGCAGGACCACCGCCGCCGTCGAGTAGCAGATCGCCGTGTACGACGTGGTGCTGACCGTCCGGCGTACCTCCGCACCCGCCACCGTGTAGAGCGCCGCGAAGAAGCCGCCGAGCAGTGCCAGCAGGTCGCCGACCAGTGCCCGCGGCTCCACCGAGAAGTCGACCCCAGTCAGGATCACGACGGCGGCCAGCGAAATGGCGATGCCGACCCAGGTCCGTCGCGGCACCGCGTGCCCCATCACCTTGGCCAACAGCGCCACGAAGACCGGCTGCGTGCACACGATCGCGGTGGCCGAGGCCACCGACGTGAAGCGCAGGCTCGGCACCCAGGTCGCGAAGTGAGCCGCGAGCAGCACCCCGGAGCCGAGAGCCCATCGACGCTCGCGGGTCGTCATCTCGCGCAGCTCGCGCCGGCGACCGAGCGCCGCGAACGGGGCGATCGCGGTGACAGCGAGCACGTTCCGCCACATCGCCACCGCGAGCGCAGGGGCTGCGATCGCCGCCATCAGGGGACCGGACGTCGACACGGCGACGAGGCCGACGGACATCAGGACGACGTCGGGGCCCGGTGGGCGGTCGACGACCCCGGGCCGACGAGCCGTGCTGGGGTCCCCGGACATCAGGCCATTGTCCGGGCCCCGCGGGCCGTCCAGCCGGCCAGGGTCCGCTCGATCTGTGGCAGTCTCGGCTCGTGACCGGAGACCGCGACGCGGCACTGCTGCTGGCCCTGGTCGAAGAGACGTGCCGCAAGTCGTCACTGGTCTGGCTACGCCCCACAGGCTCCGACCGCGCGGTCGCCGCCTGGCACGTGTTCACCGCTGGTGCGGTGCACGTGGTCGGAGGCGGACAGGAGCAGAACCTCCCGGAGATGGCCGACGGCGACGAGGTCGTCGTCACCGTCCGCAGCAAGGACACCGGCGGCCGCCTGCTGTCGTTCGTCGCCCGGGTCGACACCGTGCGTCCCGACGACCCGGCCTGGGACACCGTCGTCCCCGAGCTGCACGCCAAGCGGCTGAACCCGCCGGACGGCGAGCGTCAGCCGCAGCGATGGGC
>JBOGDX010000009.1:0-17588 GCA_050743225.1 Actinomycetes bacterium
GTCGTGTCCCGCGCGCTGGCCACGACGGCGGCGCTGAGCACCACGCCGGCGAGCACGCTCCCGCCGAACAGGAAGGGCGCACCCGGCAGGACGACCGGCCGGGTGGTCATCAGCTCGTGCAGCTTGGCGAAGGTGACGCAGGAGCCGGCGAACGACACCCCGCCGACGAGGACCGTGAAGGCGCCTGCCGCAGCGGCGATGCGGGTGGACGGGCCGGAGCCGCTCAGCACGCCGTCGCCGGTCAGCTCGAGCGCCGCGACGAGGGCGGCCGCGGCGCCACCCACGCCGTTGAACAGCGCGACCAGCTGCGGCATCTCGGTCATCGCGACGCGACGCGCCGCCGGGACACCGATGACCGTCCCGACGGCGGTGGCCACGAGGATCGGGACAACGTGGTCGAGGTCCTGCGACAGGAACACCACGACGCAGGCCAGGACCGCACCGGCGGCGCCGAGCAGGTTGGCCTTGCGCGCCGTGGCCGGCGACGAGAGCCCCTTGAGGGCGAGGATGAAGCAGACGGCCGCGACCAGGTAGCCCAGCGCGGCGGCGTTCGCAGGCAGTACGTCCACTAGGCCGCCCCGTCCGCGTCCTCGGCGGGTGGCCGCCGCCGGCCGGCGGTGAACATCTCGAGCATCCGGTCGGTGACCACGAAGCCGCCGACCATGTTGACCGTCGCCAGCACGACCGCGGCAAGCCCCAGGACCAGTGCGAGGGTCGACTCGGCATGGCCTGTCACGACGACCGCCCCGACGAGGATCACGCCGTGGATCGCGTTCGCACCGGACATCAGCGGCGTGTGCAGCACCGAGGAGACCTTCGAGACGACCTCGAACCCGACGAACACAGCCAGCACGAAGAACGTCAGCAGCGTGACGCCGTCACTCATGGTCCCCACCCTTCTCTTCCGACGGCGGCGCCTTCCGGGTCACGCAGCACGCGGCGAGGATCTCGTCGTCGAAGTCGGGCTCGACCCGGCCGTCGGTCGTCATCAGGAGCAGCAGGTTCACCAGGTTGCGGGCGTACAGCTGGCTCGCGTGCACCGGCATCGACGACGGCACATCCTGACCGCCCCAGACCAGCACGCCGCGATGCTCGACGTCCTCGCCCGGACGGGACAGCTCGCAGTTGCCGCCGCTCTCGGCGGCGAGGTCCACCACGACCGAGCCGGGCCGCATCTGCTCCACCATCGCGGTGGTGACGAGCAGCGGGGCGCGCCGGCCGGGGACGGCGGCGGTGGTGATGACCGCATCGCTCGCGGCGACGTACGGCGCGAGAAGCTCCTGCTGTCTCTGCGCCCGCTCCTGCGCCATTTCCCGCGCGTACCCGCCCGAGCCCTCGAGCGACTCGAGCCCCAGGTCCACGAACGTCGCGCCCACCGAGCGGACCTCCTCCGCCGAGGACGGCCGCACGTCGTACGCCTCGACGACGGCGCCCAGCCGGTGTGCCGTTGCGATGGCCTGCAGACCGGCGACCCCGGCGCCGAGCACCAGGACCTTGGCGGGTGCGACGGTGCCCGCCGCCGTCATGAAGAGCGGGAAGAACCGGGGCAGCCGCTCGGCCGCGACCAGCGTCGCGCGATAGCCCGCGACGAGGGCCTGTGAGGACAGCGCATCCATCGACTGCGCCCGGGAGATGCGGGGCACCTGCTCGACGGAGAACGCGAGAACGTCGCGCTGGCAGAGCTCGGAGACCAGCTCCCGTTGCGACTCGACGGGCAGGAAGCCGATCGTGACCGTGCCCGGCTTCAGCGACCTGGCCTGCTCGGGGGTCAGCGGCGACACCGTGAGCACGACGTCGCTGTCGGCGAGGACGTCGTCGTCGGCGACGGTGGCGCCGGCCTCCCGGTAGGCGTCGTCGGTTGCGTACGCGTGCCGGCCCGCGCCCGACCGGATCACGACGTCGAGACCGGCCTCGACAAGGCGCGGCACGGCCTCCGGCACGAGCGCGACCCGGCGCTCGCCGGTGCGCGTCTCGGCCACGACTCCGACCCTCATGGCGGACCAACCTAAAGGAAGGCTCTCCGGGAGCCGACGAGCGGCGCGAGACTTCCTGGGTGGAGGACGGCCGGACGCGCATCGTCGAGCTCTCCGCCGAGAACATCGAGGCGGTCCTCGACCTCGCCCCGCGACCGGACCAGAGCCGCTACGTGCGGCCGGTCGCGTGGTACGTGGCCCGGTCGGCCTACGAAAGGGTCTGGACGCCTGTCGCCGTCAGCGTCGACGAGCAGCTGGTGGGCTTCGCCGAGTGGGCATTCGACCCGTCGGACGCGACGTACTGCATCGGCGGCGTCATCGTCGACGCCCGGCAGCAGGGCAAGGGCTACGGACGGGCAGTGATGAGGGCGCTCGTCGAGCACCTCCGGGAGCGACCGGACTGCCGGGACATCGCGTTGACCGTGCACGACGACAACGGGGTCGCCCGCAACCTCTACGCATCACTCGGCTTCGTCGAGACCGGTGAGGTCGACGACGACGAGCTGGTGATGGTCCTGCCGGCCCGCCGGGCTGAATAGCCGGGTCAGGCCAGGGCGAGCGCGGCCAGCGCGGCGTTGACGACGGAGCCTGCGGTCAGGTCGTGCAGCTCGTACAGCTCGGCGACCGTGCCCGACTGCCCGAACTGGTCGACGCCCACCGGAACGGCCGGGACGCCCAGCGCCGATCCGATCCAGGCCATGGCGTGCGAGGAGGCGTCGTGGACGGTCACCACCGGCGTACGGTCGGGAAGCACTGCTCGCAGGGCACCCGGGACCGACGGCGTCGTGGCCGTGCGGATGGCCTGGCGCAGCGTCCGCTGCCATGCGCCGTAAAGCCGGTCCAACGAGGTCACGTCGACCACGTGCGCCGCGACACCCTCGTCGGCGAGCTCGCGGGCGGCCGCGAGCACCTCGGGCAGCACCGCACCCGAGGCGACCAGGCTGACCTGCGGCGCGCCGGGCTGGACCGGCGCGTCGACGAGCCGGTAGGCACCGGCGAGGACCTGCCGGCGCAGCAGGGCGTCGCCGAGCCGCTGCCGGGCCGCCTCGAACGGGGCCTGGTCGACCGGCCGGGTCGTCAGACGGAAGTAGTAGGCGCCCTTCTCCTCGTGCTCGGCCGCCGCGGTCGACGGCGGTGGGGACGGCGCGGGCCCGGTCGAGATGCGCCCGAGGGCGTCGCAGAGCAGCCAGTCGAGGCACACCGCGAAGGCCGGCTCGATCAACGTGACCTCCGGTAGCTCGAGACCGACCGAGGGGGTGATCGTCGACTGGTGGGCGCCGCCCTCCGGCGCCAGCGTGACCCCCGAGGGGGTGCCGGCGACCACGAACCGGGCGCCGGAGTAGACGCCGTAGATGAACGCGTCCAGCCCGCGCAGCACGAACGGGTCGTAGACGGTGCCGATCGGCAGCAGCGGCTGCCCGGACAGGTCCCCGGCGAGCCCGAGCTGGCCGAGAAGCAGGAACAGGTTCATCTCGCTGATGCCGAGCTCGAGGTGCTGCCCGGAGGGCCCTTCGGCCCACTTGAGCAGCGTGTCCGTTCCCCAGCTGCGCCGCTGCTCGGGGGCGAAGACCCCCTTGCGGTTGATGAAGCCGGCCAGGTTTGTCGAGGTCGCGACGTCGGGTGCTGTCGTGACCAGGTAGGGCGCGACGTCCTCGTTGCGGGAGAGGTCGACCAGCACCCGGCCGAACACCTCCTGCGTCGAGATCGGTTTCCCGGCCCGCACCCCGGTCTCGCGAGGCACGCTGACCCCGAGCGGGCCGGGCGGCGCGCCGAGGGCCAGGTGCTCGCGCCGGGCGGCCGCCCAGGCGCCCGCGGGTGTCGCCGGGTCGATCCGGTCCCACTCCCTCGACGGGTCGAGGCCGACGACCCGGCGCAGGTCGTCGATCTGGTCGCCGGTCAGCAGGGCGGAGTGGTTGCGCGGGTTGCCCGCGATCGGCAGGCCCCAGCCCTTCACCGTGTAGGCGAACACCACGCTGGGCCGGTCGGTCACCGCGTCGCACTCGCGGAACACCTCGAGCAGGCTGGTCATGTCATGCCCGCCGAGGTCGACGACCGTGTCCGCCAGCGACTCGTCGTCCCAGCCGGCGCAGAACTCCTGCACCTCCGGCGGCGCGCCGTCGAGGAACGTCTTCCGTACGTCGGCCGGGCCGAGCCCGAACAGCGCCTGGTACTGCTCGTTGGGCATGTCGTCGATCCACCCCCGCAGCCCCTCCCCGCCGGGACGCTCGAAGGCCGCGCGCAGCTTCCGCCCGTACTTCACGGTCGCCACGTGCCACCCCGCGGCGGCGAACTGCTGCGACCACTGCGCGATGCGGACGCCCGGGACGACCCGGTCCAGTGACTGCCGGTTGAAGTCCACGACCCACATCACGTTGCCCAGGCCCTGGGTCGAAGGGTCGGCGATCGCCTCCCACACGTTGCCTTCATCGAGCTCGGCGTCACCGAGGAGTGCCACGAAGCGGCTCGGGTCGCGCGGGCCGAAGTGGGCGTCGACGTAGCGGCGGGTCACCGCGGCGAACAGCGGCGCCGCGGCGCCCAGCCCGACGGACCCGGTGGAGAAGTCGACGCGGTCCGGGTCCTTCGTTCGGCTGGGATAGGACTGCAGCCCACCGCGCGCCCGCAGCGTCGTGAGGTAGGAGCGGTCGAGGTCGCCGAGCAGGTAGTTGATCGCGTGCAGCACCGGCGATGCGTGCGGCTTGACCGAGACCCGGTCGGTGGCCCCGAGATGGGCGAACCACAGCGCCGTCATCACCGACACCAGCGACGCGCTCGACGCCTGGTGGCCGCCCACCTTGACGCCGTCGCCGGTGTCGCGCTCGCGGTTGGCCGCGTCCACGATGCGCACCGCCAGCCACAGCACCCGGCGTTCGATCTCCTCGAGCAGCTCGACGGAAGGCTGGTGCGTCACCGGCCCAGGATGGCACCCGTCACGAGCCCGGAGCTGTCCGGTCCAAGCCTTATTGCGAACGACTTGCAATTGCACACCTCCGGCGACAAGATGGGAACGACGCCGAGGACGCGGCTGCTTCGCCGCCAGCGCGACCGAGGAGGACGCCGTGCACGTGCCTGACGGGTTCATCGACGCCCCGGTCTCCGTCGGGGCCGGCGTGATAGCAGCGGCCGGGGTCGCCGTGTGCCTGCGCGGCGCCCGCCGCGAGCTCGACGACCGGACGGCCCCGATGGCGGGCCTGGTCGCCGCCTTCGTCTTCGCGGTGCAGATGCTCAACTTCCCGGTCGCGGCCGGGACCTCAGGTCACCTCCTGGGCGGGGCACTGGCGGCGATCCTCGTCGGGCCTTACACCGGGGCGTTGTGCGTCGCCGTCGTGCTCCTCGTCCAGGCGTTGCTCTTCGCCGACGGCGGGCTCACCGCGATCGGCGTCAACGTCGTCGACATGTCGCTGATCACGGTCGTCGTGGGCTACCTGCTCTTCCGGGTGCTGGTGCGCACACTGCCGTACGGCCGCACGACCGTCGTCGGGTCGGCGCTGGTGGCGGCGCTGCTGTCCGTGCCGGCGTCCGCTCTGGGGTTCGTGGCCATGTACGCCCTCGGCGGCACAACCGACGTCTCGCTCGGCACCGTGGCGACCGCGATGGTCGGCGTGCACGTCCTCATCGGCATCGGGGAGGGCCTGATCACCGCGATGACCGTCGGTGCCGTCGTCGCTGTCAGGCCCGACCTGGTCTACGGGGTCCGCGACCGGCTTCCGGTGCTGGAGCTGCGGCGGCCGTCGTCGGCCACGACGAGCGGGCGCGCGGCGTGAGACCGCGCACGCTCGTCCTCGTCGGCCTGCTGGTCGCCCTGCTACTGGCCGGTGGCGTGAGCTACTACGCCAGCAGCAGCCCGGACGGGCTCAACAAGGTGGCCGTCGACGAGGGGTTCGACAAGGGTGAGCGGGCCCACGACCTCGACGGCTCGCCGTTCGGCGGCTACGAGACCTCGGGGGTCGACGACGAGCGGATTTCGGGCGGTCTGGCCGGCGTGATGGGCGTGGTCGTGACCTTCCTCGCGGTGGGCGCACTGGTCCTGGTGGCGCGCCGGTCCCGCCCCGACGCCGACTCGAGTCCGGTGGACGAGCAGAGCACCGAGCGCGCACGACGGTGAGCGCCGGTCACACTCACGCGCTGTACGTGCCGCGAGACACGTACGTCCACCGGCTGCCGCCCCACTGCAAGCTCGCCGCGGTCATCGCGTTCGTCCTCGTCGTCGTCGCGACCCCCCGCGAGGCGTTCTGGGCGTTCGGGGTCTACGCCGGTCTGCTGGTTGCCGTGGCGGTCACCGCGCGCATCCCGCCCGGGACCGTCGCCCGACGGATGGTGGTGGAGCTGCCCTTCGTGCTGTTCGCCGTGCTGCTCCCGTTCGTCTCCCGCGGTCCGCAGGTGGAGGTGCTGGGCGTCGGGCTCAGTGAGTCCGGCCTGCTCGGCGCGTGGAACATCCTGGCCAAGGGCACGCTCGGCGTGGTCGCCTCGATCCTGCTCGCCGCGACCACCCAGCCTCGGGCACTCCTGCTCGGCGTCGAGCGGCTGCACCTGCCGCCGCTGATGGTGCAGATCATGACGTTCATGCTCCGCTACGTCGACGTCGTCGGCGGCGAGCTGGCCCGGATGAAGGTGGCCCGTGAGTCCCGTGCGTTCCAGGGTCGCGACCTGCGCCACCTCAAGGTGGTGGCGCAGTCGGCGGGTGCACTGTTCATCAGGTCGTACGAGCGGGGTGAGCGCGTGCACCTCGCGATGCTGAGTCGCGGCTACACCGGGACCATGCCCGACGTGCACGACATCCGGGCCGACCGCTCGCAATGGACCGCCGCGTCGGCCCTACCTGTTCTCGCGGCCATGGTCGCCGTGGCGGCATGGACGGTGCGCTGGTGACCGGCGTTGCGTCGCTGGCGGTGCGCGAGCTCGCGTTCGCCTACCCCGACGGGCACCAGGCGCTCTTCGGCGTCGACCTCACCGTGGGGAACAACGAGCGGGTCGCGCTGCTCGGTCCCAACGGCGCGGGCAAGACGACGTTGGTGCTGCACCTCAACGGGATCCTGAAGGGTGGCCACGGCAGCGTCGAGGTGGCCGGCCTGCCCGTCGTACCCGCGAACCTGCAGGAGGTACGACGGCGCGTCGGCATCGTCTTCCAGGACCCCGACGACCAGCTCTTCATGCCGACCGTGCGCGAGGACGTCGCGTTCGGCCCGGCCAACCTCGGCATCCGCGGCTTCGAGCTCGAGGCGCGGGTGCACGAGGCGCTCGACGCGGTGGGCATGCTGGACTACCTGGAACGCCCCCCGCACCACCTGTCGTTCGGGCAGCGCCGGCGGGTGGCCGTCGCGACGGTGCTGGCGATGCGCCCCGAGATCCTCGTGCTGGACGAGCCGTCGAGCAACCTCGACCCGGCCAGCCGGCGCGAGCTCGCCGAGATCCTGCTCCGCCTCGAGCTGACGACGCTGATGGTCACCCACGACCTGCCGTACGCCCTCGAGCTGTGCCCGCGGTCGGTGATCCTCGCCGAGGGACTGATCGTCGCGGACGGGCCGACCAGGGACCTGCTGTGCGACGAAGACCTGCTGCGCGCGCACCGGCTGGAGCTCCCGTTCGGCTTCGACCCGAGCCGCCTCGCCGTGCCCTGACGGGCCCCGCCGGAGCTCGGAGTCGACCACGTATGGCAGGCGGGCGGACACGTCAGCAGGCGTGCAGGCATGCTGAGGTGTCCGCAGCCCTGCTGAAGCGGTGGGCGCCCTCTGTTGGTGCCGCACCAGCCCGCCTCGCCCAGGTGGGAGTCGCCGCTGGACCCTGTCAGCAAGGTCGTGGCCGTGGCGGGGCAGCTCGTTAGAGGACGTGATCTGACGGGCAGAAGCGAATGGCGCGCCCGAAGGGATTCGAACCCCCAGCCTTCTGATCCGTAGTCAGACGCTCTATCCGTTGAGCTACGGGCGCACGGCCGATTGGCCTCAGCAACTGTACAAGACCTCCGCGGAGGCCTCCGAATCGATCAGTTCGGGGTCTCGTCGCTGGAGACCTCAACGTCCGGGCTCTTGATGTCCACGTCGGCCTCGCCGCCGAAGTAGAAGAAGGCGGCGACGGCGATGCCGGCCAGGACGAGGGCCGCGAGCAGGAAGCCGGTCACGGCGCTGCCACGGTCTGCCGGGCGCGGGTGGTGGGGACGACGCAAGCGACGCACGGTCACGCTCCAGGGGTTCGGTCAGCGTTCAGGTGCGAGGCCAGTACCCCTCAGGCCGGGCTGCCAACCGGGACGGGGGCAACCGCGGGCCGCATAGTTTGGGCCAGGAGCTGGCACGACGCAAGGAAACGGGGCGTCTGTCTCATCGGGGGGACTGTCAGCCCCTGCCGAGAACGCGTTACCGTGACAGCCCGCGCGCGCCCGGGGCCAGGCACGGCAGCCAGGGACGACGCGGACCACGCGAAAGGGACGACACCGGCGATGACGGCACCAACGATCGACTCCCCGACCAGCCACCGGCGCCACAACGACTGGGTCGCGGAGATCGCCGAGCTGACTCAGCCCGACCGCGTGGTGTGGTGCGACGGCTCCGACGAGGAGTGGGCCCGGCTGACCGCCGAGCTGGTCGAGGCCGGCACCCTGACCCGCCTCGACGACGCGAAGAAGCCCAACTCCTTCTGGGCGGCCTCCGACCCGACCGACGTGGCCCGGGTCGAGGACCGCACGTTCATCTGCTCCCGCGACGAGGCCGACGCCGGCGCCACCAACAACTGGATGGACCCCGTCGAGATGAAGGGGGTCATGACCGAGCTGTACCGCGGCTGTATGCGTGGCCGGACGATGTACGTCATCCCCTTCTGCATGGGCCCGCTCGAGGCCGAGTCGCCGATGTTCGGCGTGGAGATCACCGACTCCGCGTACGTCGTGTGCTCGATGCGGATCATGGCCCGGATGGGCGCGAAGGTGCTGGCTCGCATGGGCACCGACGCCAAGTTCGTGCCCTGCCTGCACTCGGTGGGTGCCCCGCTCGAGCCCGGGCAGCGGGACGTGCCGTGGCCCTGCAACCAGACGAAGTACATCACCCAGTTCCCCGAGGAGCGGATGATCTGGAGCTACGGCTCCGGGTACGGCGGGAACGCGCTGCTCGGCAAGAAGTGCTTCTCGCTGCGGATCGCCTCGGCGATGGCCCGTGACGAAGGCTGGCTCGCCGAGCACATGCTCATCCTCAAGCTGACCTCGCCGGAGCAGCAGGTCTACTACGTGGCCGCAGCCTTCCCCAGTGCGTGCGGCAAGACCAACCTCGCGATGCTCGAGCCCACCATCCAGGGATGGAAGGTCGAGACGTTGGGCGATGACATCGCCTGGATGCGCTTCGGTGAGGACGGTCGGCTGTACGCCCTCAACCCGGAGTACGGGCTGTTCGGCGTCGCACCCGGCACCGGCTGGCACACCAACCCGAACGCCATGCGCACCATCGCCAAGGGCAACTCGCTGTTCACCAACGTCGCGCTCACCGATGACGGGGACATCTGGTGGGAGGGCATGACCGAGGAGCCGCCCGCGCACCTCACCGACTGGAAGGGCCGCGACTGGACGCCGGAGTCCGAGGAGCCGAGCTCGCACCCCAACTCCCGCTTCTGCACCCCGATCACGCAGTGCCCGATCATCGCGCCGGAGTACGAGGACCCCAAGGGCGTGCCGATCTCCGCGATCCTGTTCGGCGGACGACGCAAGACGACCGTCCCGCTGGTCTACGAGGCCCGGGACTGGACGCACGGCGTGTTCATAGGGGCAACACTGTCGTCGGAGACGACGGCAGCCGCGACCGGCCAGGTCGGCGTCGTCCGTCGCGACCCGATGGCGATGCTGCCGTTCATCGGCTACAACGCCGGCGACTACTTCGGGCACTGGATCGAGGTCGGCAAGGACGCCGACGCGTCGAAGCTGCCGCGGATCTTCTACGTCAACTGGTTCCGCCGCGACGACGACGGCAGCTTCCTGTGGCCCGGCTACGGCGAGAACGGTCGCGTCCTCAAGTGGGTGATCGAGCGGATCGAAGGGCGTGCCGCGGCTACCGAGACCTCCATCGGGCACGTGCCGACCCCGGAGTCGCTCGACGTCGACGGGCTCGACATGACCGCCGGGCAGGTCGAGCGAGTCCTGGCCGTCGACTCGGCCGAGTGGCGGGACGAGGTCCCCCAGATCCAGGAGTGGTTCGAGAAGGTCGGCTCGGACAAGGTCCCGGCCATGCTGTGGACCGAGCTCGACGGCCTCAAGGCACGCCTCGGCGACGGCTGAGCGCACCCCTCCAGGCTCCGCGCGATTGGGTTGGGCAGGTAGCCGAAGGACCGGGCGGCCCGCAGGACCCGTCGGACGTGTCACGCCCAGGCGAGCCGTGGTGCATACGATTGCACCCCGTGACCCCCCAGAGCCGTCCGTCGGTGAGAGGGACGGTGCCCGGGCTCGCAGTCGTGGCTTCGGGTGCGGTGGCCGCAGTGCTGCTGCACCAGGTCGCCGGCGCACTGAACGTGCTGACCGCCGCGGTGCTGGTCGGTGTCGTGGTTCGCGCGCGAGGCCCGCTCCCGGCCTGGGCGCGCTCCGGCGTGACCTTCGCCCGCCGGTGGCTGCTGCAGGCCGGCGTCGTGCTCCTCGGGCTCGAGCTCTCGATGGGCGACGTGCGCGGCCTCGGTGCGCCGACCCTCGCCCTGGTGGTGGGGACGGTGCTGGTGACCTTCGTCGTCACCAGGTGGTTCGGGCGCCTCGCGGGACTGCCGGAACCGATGGCGCTCTTCATCGCCACCGGGTTCTCGATCTGCGGCGTCTCGGCAGTCGCCGCCATGAGCAGCACCCGTCGGCACGACGAGGAGGACGTCGCCACGGCGGCAGCACTCGTGACGCTCTGCGGGAGCCTCGCCATCCTCGTGCTCCCGATGCTGCGCGAACCGTTTGGCCTGTCCCACAAGGAGTTCGGCCTCTGGGTGGGGGCGAGCGTGCACGACGTCGGGCAGGTCGTGGCCACCGCCGGCGGAGTGGGGGCGACCGCGCTCGCCACCGCCGTGGTCGTCAAGCTGGTTCGCGTGGTGATGCTCGCCCCGATCGTGGCCGGCGTCTCGGCCGGAACGGGCCGAGATCAGCGACCCGAAGACGCCCGCGACAGTCGCCGACCCTTCGTACCGCTGTTCGTCCTGCTCTTCCTGGCCGCGGTGGCCGTGCGCAGCGCGAGTGTCCTGCCCGGCGAAGTGCTCGACCTCGCTGTGACCGCCAAGACCGTGCTGCTGGCAGCGGCGCTCTTCGCACTCGGTGCCGGGGTGGACCTGCGGTCGCTCGTCTCGACAAGCCGCCGGGCGGCCGCGGTCGGGATGGCCTCGTGGCTGCTCGTCGCGGGCGTCTCCCTCGCCGGGCTGCACCTGGTGCACCTAGTGCGTTGAGGGGTGGGGTCCGGGTGTCCGCCGGGCCACTACGGCGAAACCCTTGACTTGTCACCCTCCTGCTCGATACTTGGCGATGGGCAAACGTTTGCACTTACTGACCGCGTGTGCGGGTGACGCTCCCGCGGCGCCTCGGCAGGAAGGCACGGGAGTTGATGCAGGGCGCAGCACATGAGGACAGGGAGCTGGCGGTCGAGGCCCGCAACGTCGCGGTCGCCTACGAGCGGACCCGGGACAAGAGCACCCTGATCGCGCTGGAGAACCTCACCCTGGACGTGGCGGAGGGAGAGTTCCTGGCGATGGTCGGCCCCAGCGGCTGCGGGAAGAGCACCTTCCTCAACGTCGTCGCCGGCCTGGTCCCGGTCGCGGCGGGCGAGGTCCGGGTGTACGGCCGGCCGGTGACCGGCCCCGGGCCCGACCGGGCCGTCGTCTTCCAGGACTACGCGCTCATGCCGTGGCGCACGGTGGAGTCCAACGTCCGGTTCGGGCTCGAGATGCAGCACCGTGTCGACTCCGGCACCAAGGACAAGGTCGCGCACTACATCGAGATGGTCGGCCTGACCGGGTTCGAGCGGGCGTACCCCCGCGAGCTGTCCGGCGGCATGCGCCAACGCGTCGGCCTGGCCCGGGCCCTTGTGACCGAACCGCGGCTGCTCCTCATGGACGAGCCGTTCGCGGCCGTCGACGCGATGACGCGCGAGCTGATGCAGGAGGAGCTCACCAAGATCGTGGCCAAGACCGGCCAGCCGATCATCTTCATCACCCACGGCGTCGATGAGGCGGTGACGCTCGCCGACAGGATCGCCGTCGTGACGAACCGGCCGGGCCGGATCAAGGAGCTCGTCCCCGTCGACCTCCCCCGGCCACGCAGCCGCGCCAGCCGGCAGCTGCCCGAGTTCCAGGCGCTGCGCGACCACATCTGGGACCTGCTCGCCTCCGAGCGACCCGCGCGGGCCGAGGCCGAGACCGTTCCGGCGGGGAGAGAAGGCTAGTGGCGACGGCGACCACGGAGCCGCTCCGGGTCAAGAGGGGACGACCGCTCTGGGCCCGGCTCCTGCTCCGGCTCGCTCCCGGTGTCCTCAGCCTCACCGTCTTCATCGGCCTGTGGCAGCTGCTGATCCTCGTCTTCGACCCCAACCCGATCCTCTTCCCGGGTCCGGCAGAGGTCGCGCGAGAGTTCGCAACCGCCTGGGCCGACGGCGAGCTGTGGCCCGCCGTCAGGGACAGCATGAAGGCGATGGCGATCGGTCTGGTGATCTCCCTGATCGTCGGGATCCCGGTCGGCCTGGCGATCGGGATGTCACCCACGGCCGACCTCCTGACGTCCCCCTACCTCTGGGCCTTCTTCGCGATGCCGCGCATCGCGCTGGCCCCCCTGATGATCGTCTTCTTCGGCTTCGGCACGGAGGTCAAGATCTGGCTCGTCGTGCTGTCGGCGGTGGTTCCCATCCTGCTCTCCTGCAAGGAGGGTGTGCAGACCGTCGACGAGTCGCTCGTCCGCGCGGCCCGCAGCTTCGGAGCCGGCCGGCTGGACATGTTCGCCAAGGTCATCGCGCCCTTCACGCTGCCCTTCATCGCCAGCGGGGTGCGCAACGGCATCTCCCGAGGCTTCGTCGGGCTGCTGGTCATCGAGCTGACGGTGGGCTCCGGCGGCATCGGCACGGAGGTCATGCAGTCGATGCGCAACTTCAACACAGGGCGGATGTTCGCATTCGCCAGCACCCTCATCGCGATCGCGTTGATCCTGATCAGCATCTCCCGCCGGGTCGAGGCATACGCGAGCCGCTGGCGCGAGGAGGTGGCGGTGTGAGCACGAGCACCGCCGGCCGGGTCGCCACGCCTGCCACGCCCACCGTGAAGCCGTACCGCTCCTCCCGCCGGCGGGTCTACACCCGAAAGCAGCGGTGGATCGTCGGCGTGCTCAACATCAGCACGTTCTTCCTGGTCTGGCAGCTGGTCGCGGTCTACAGCGACATCCCGCAGCTCTTCCTGCCGTCGGTCACTGACGTGTTCCGCGAGCTCAAGGAGATGAGCGACGAGGGCATCCTCTGGAGCAACCTCGCCATCAGCGCCTGGATCTACGTCGTCGGCCTGGCCATCTCGATCGTGATCGCCGTGCCGCTGGGATTGTTCATCGGTGGTGTGCGCATCGTCGACCGGGTGATGGCGCCCTACATCTGGGCTGTCTACACGACGCCGCGACTGATCCTGATGCCACTGATCCTGCTGTGGGTCGGGATCAACGACACGGCGCGGATCGTCATCATCGTCCTCTCGGCCGTGCCCGCAACCCTGGTCGTGATCATGGAGGGCGTAAAGACGGTCGACACCTCGCTGCTGCGTGCCGCGCGGTCGTTCGGCGCCAGCCGGGTGCGGCTGTTCCGGTCAGTCGTACTGCCCTCGACCGTGCCCTTCGTCGCGACCGGCATCCGGATGGGCGTCTCGCGAGGGCTGATCGGACTGTTCATCGGCGAGCTGTTCACCGCGTCGAACGGCATCGGCTACATCATCGTGCTCGCCCAGAAGGAGTTCAACAGCGCTCGGACGTACGGCATGTTGATGATCTTCCTCTTCTTCTGCGTGGCTGTGGTCGGCCTGAGCCAGCTGTTGGAACGCAAGGTCTCCGCCTGGAGGGCGTAGGGCACGTGGTTATGAGGGAGCGAGTGGAGAGTCACATGCAGGTGCAGCAGGTCTTCTCGTGGAAAGGGAACCGGATGAGGAAGGTCAGACTGCCGGCATCGTTGCTGGCGGCGGCGTTGCTGGTCGCCGCGTGCGGGGGCGGGGACGACGGGGGCGACACAGGCACTGGTGACGGCGGCGACGGCCTGAGCATGGACCAGGTCAAGCTCGCCATCGACAACGACGACTACATGAACCAGCTCGCCTGGATGATCGCGGATGACAAGTACTGGCCTGACCTCGGGTTCACGAAGGACGCTGAGGTGGTGGCCTCCGACGAGTACATCGCCGGCCTGGTCGGTGGAAGCGTCTGGATCGCGCAGGGTGAGAGCGACGTGATCTGGGCGGCATTGGCCGAGGGCAGCGTCCCGATGACTATCGTCGGGGTCGAAAAGGACACCGAGGCCTGGTTCCTCGGCATCCGCGAGGGCGTCGACAAGAACGCGCTGGAGGGCCTGAAGATCAGCGGTGGGCCCGCCGGCGACCGCAACATCACCGTCGGCGAGAAGATCCTCGAGCAGCTCGGCACCGATCCGGAGTCAATGGAGTGGGTGCAGATCGAGGGCGGGTCCGACGACCGGTTGCAGGCCCTGATCGCGGGGCAGATCGACGTCGCCGTCCTCCAGCCTCGCCACCTGCTGCCCCTCGACCAGGCCAACGGGGAGATGATCTTCCAGGAGTACCAGGACGTCCCCCAGGAGGTCTGGGTCGTCAAGGACGAGACGATGGAGAAGAACAAGGACGCCGTGTGCGCGTACCTGGAAGGCCGGATCGCGGCCAAGCAGTGGGCCTCCGAGGGTGAGGACTTCACCGACAACCAGGACGCCGCCGTCGCGATCGGGGAGAAGTACGACCTGAAGCCCACCGAGGGCGACCTCGAGGAGTGGCAGGTCGAGATGGAGTACAACTGGGCGCTCACCGGCGGCACCCCGCTGGAGGCCTTCGACCAGTGGAACGACGACATGATCGCCAACGGCAACGTACCCGAAGGGTTCGACTGGAAGGAGCACGCGGACTTCTCGTGCCTGACCCAGGCGCAGGAGAACCTCGGGCTCGAGGTCCAGCCCGGCGAGCTGTAGATCAGGGTTTGACGACTGGCGCCGGCTCCGGTCGGCGCCAGTCGCGCGTCCGGAGCAGGCGTTCTCGGGCAACAGGTTCGCGGGTAACAAAGAGGCCAGTGCCGCAGGGAGCCGACCGCGAAGGGGACGGCCGTCACGACACTGGCCTCTCGAACGATGCCCTGTGGTCAGGGGCCCTCTGGTTCGACGGGGGAACGTTGCGGTGATGTCACCTGCAGCCTCCTTCCCAAACGCCCAAAACGGACAGACGTCACGTTAGACCCGGTCCTGGTGCGCCGGTCAAGGGGCGCCTCTGCGGGCGTCGCGCAGGGACAGCTACCCGAGCACCGGCTCGGTCAGCTCCTCGAGGTTCGCGGCCAGGTCCGGGTGCGGGAAGAAGCAGACCAGGACCAGGTCCCCATGGCCGTGCGCCACCGTCGCGTGGGGCCGGCCGGCCGGGACCACGAGCAGGTCGCCGGCTCCGACGTCCGTCGGCACGTCGCCCTCCCACGAGGTGCCGGTGCCCTCGACGACGTAGGCGACCTCGGCACTGTGTGGGTGGACGTGGGGGGTGCGTGGGCCCGGACGGATGCGCACCACGCGGACGCTGCAGCCGGTGTCGAGACCGGACAGGGGGTCGGCGGCGCGCCGACCAACCAGCTCGGCGAAGTGCAGCCCACCAGCGGGTACGACGGGCACGGCGCTCTCCAGGGTTCGCTCAGACGAAGCTGCGGTCGGCCCCCGCGGCCTCGATGACTTCCGCGACTTGCACCGCCTGGCCCGCCCGGGCCGAGGACTCCAGCACGGCACGCACCACGGCCAGGGCCCGCACCGCCTCCTGCGCGCCGACCTCGACGCTCGCCTGGCCGCGGATCGCCAGCGCGAACTCGTCGAGCTGCTCGCGGAACATGTCGGTGCGCGGCAGCGCCACGAGCTGGCGGACCGACTCGCCGTAGAACTGCGACCGCAGCGTGGACCAGTCGTCGGCGAGGTGCGACTCGTCCCAGTGCGTGAAGTCGAGGTCGTACATCAGGTTCGCCTTCGTGCCCATCAGGTTCATCGAGTAGACGCCTGGCGACGCCCAGCCGGTGCCGATGTAGCCCAGCGGCCCGCTCTCGAACTCGAGCACGGCCATGACCGCGTCCGGGACCTCGGACTTCGTGTACAGCTTGCGGGCGTGCGCGGTCACGTTCTTCACCGGACCGAGCAGGAACTGCAGTGTGTCGGCGTGGTGGACACCGAGCTGGATGAAGGCACCGCCCGGGTTCTTGTCGGCGTAGTACCGCCAGGTCTGCGGCGTCAGCTCGAGCCCGCGCTCGTTCGAGAAGTTGGCCTCGGCCAGCGAGATCTGGCCGATCCGGCCGTCCTCGAGCCAGCGCTTCATCTCGCGGTGGCCCGAGAGGCGGCGAGAGCTGTGCCCGACCGCGAACACGCCGCCGGTGCCGGAGACGGACGCGGCGATCCGGTTGGCGTCCTCGAGGGTGTGGGCGATCGGCTTGTCGGTGTAGACGGCCTTGCCCGCCTCGAGCGCCCGGACGACAACATCCCGGTGGGTGTCGTTGGGTGTGGTGACCACGACACCCTCGACCGCGGGGTCGGCGAGCAGCTCGTCGTAGGAGGCGGCGCTGCGCGCGATGCCGAACTCCTCGCAGAAGGCGACCCGCTTGGCCTCGTCCCGGCTGAAGCAGCTGTAGAGCTCGATCACGTCGCCCCGCTGCGCCCCCCGGGCCAGAACGCGCGCCCACCGACCGAGGCCGACCGGGGCGAGCCGAACCCTGTCCGTCATGTCGTCTCCTTCGGCTTCGCGCGGACCTCGCGCGCCCGGACCACGTCCTCGACCAGCTCCAAGACGCCGGCCGTAACGGTGTCGGTGAACTTCTCGGCCCGCTCGGCGGTGGCCCATGCCGGGTTGCCGTACCAGCCCGCGTCGGCCAGCTCGGACACGTCGGTGATGAAGCCGTAGACCTCCGGCGACCGGCGCATGCGGTCCATCTCCTCCGCTCCTCGGGGTCGGCTCGGCTGGCCGGCCCGGTCCACCTTGGCGAGCGCCGGGTCGTGCGCCAGGATCGCGAGCGTCTCGATGCCACCGCCGTGGGTGAGCTCGCCACCCTCCTCCCGATAGAGCCGCTGCGCGACGTAGCACGCCTGCGCGGCGACGAACGTCACGCCGAGCCGGTCCTGCAGGTCCGTTGCGACAGCGTTCATCGATGCGATGTTGCCCTCGTGCCAGTTGACGAGGATGACCGTGTCCACGCCCATCCCGACCAGCTCGGTGCAGATGTCCGTGAGCAGCGCCTCGAAGGTCTCGCGGCGCAGGTTGACCGTGCCGGGGTGGCCCGCGTGGATGGGCGTCACGCCGTACGGCCCGAAGGACACGTACACCGCGCCCAGCCGCTCGGCGACCGCTCGCGCGACCATCTCGGCGGCCATCGTGTCGGTGCCGTTGGGCAGGTGCGGTCCGTGCTGCTCGACGCTGCCGATCGGGATCACGGCGGTACGTGAC
>JBOGDX010000010.1:0-17427 GCA_050743225.1 Actinomycetes bacterium
GACCGACAGCTGGTCGGCAGGCGACACGATCACCTCGTCGTACAGCGAGATCGCGTGGTACGCCGTGGCGACGTCGTGGAACCCGTCCGGCCGGAGTGCCCCCACCGCGAGCTCGAGGTTGATCTTCGCCGGCGCGCGGACCGTCACCGAGCTCATGCGGGCCACCTTAGGCGGGGCGGTGCGCGGCCAGCCGGGCGAAATCGGCGATGTCCAGTGCCTCGCCGCGCGTCCGCGGGTCGATGCCGGCGGAGCGCAGCGCCTGCTCGGCCGCGGCCGGTGACCCCGCCCACCCGGCAAGCGCCGCCCGCAATGTCTTGCGGCGCTGCGCGAAGGCCGCGTCGACCAACGCGAACACCTCTGCGCGCGAGGCCGTCGTGACCGGCGGATCGCGGCGGGTCATCGCGACCAGGCCGCTGTCAACGTTGGGCGCCGGCCAGAAGACCGCGCGCCCGATGGCGCCGGCGCGGCGCACGTGGGCGTACCACCCGACCTTCGCCGACGGCACGCCGTACGTCCGGCTGCCCGGCGCGGCCGCGAGCCGGTCCGCGACCTCGGACTGCACCATCACCAGCACCCGCTGCAGCGACGGGAGCCGCTCGAGCAGGTGCAGCAGCACCGGGACCGCCACGTTGTAGGGAAGGTTGGCCACCAGCGCCGTGGGCGGAGGGCCGGGCAGGTCGTCGACCCGCATCGCGTCGGCGGTGACGACGGTGAGGTTCCCGGCGTACGACGGTGCGCGTGCCGTGACCGTCTCTTCGAGCGCGCCGGCGAGCACTGGGTCGACCTCCACCGCGACGACCGACGCGACCTCGGCGAGCAGGCCGAGGGTCAACGAGCCAAGCCCGGGCCCGACCTCGACGACGACGTCCGAATCGCCGACCGCGGCGGTCCGCACGATCCGGCGGACGGTGTTGGCGTCGATGACGAAGTTCTGCCCCAGCTTCTTCATCGGGCGGATGCCCAGGCCGTCGGCGAGGGCACGCACCTCGGCCGGGCCGAGGAGCCGTGGCTCCTGTTCGGTGGACACCTTCGGGGCGTCTCGAGGCTCGGCTAGGTGAACAGCTGCCGGCCGCAGACCGGCCACTGCCCGGCACCGCTGCGACGGTAGAGAATCTGCGCCCGGTAGGTCTGCTCGTTCGCGCTGTGGTCGGTCGGGACGCCGGTACCGCCCACGGAGTGCCACGTGCTCTCCAGGAACTGGTAGAGCCCGTAGTACGGGCCGGCCCCGTTGTAGGCGTCAGGGTTTCCGCTCGACTCACACTGCGCGAGGGCCGCCCAGTTCAGGCCGTCGGCCGCGGGAGTGTTCTGCGGCACGGGCTTGGTGCCGACCCGCACGACCTCGGTGACCGGCTCGACCGCGACCCGCTTCTGCACGAGCCGGCGTGAGTCGAGCTTGCCGTCGAGGTAGGTCTCCTCGTACCGCAGCTCGCGGATGCCGACCTTGCCCTCCTTGACGACCTCTGTCTGGCCCTTGTACAGCTCGTCGGTCTTGCGCTTGATGGTGTCGAACCGGATCGGCTTCTCCTCGACGACCCGCTTGCCGTCGACGCGTGTGATGCCGACGACCTGCTCGGCGTAGGGCAGCTCGGCCAGGTCCGCCGACACCCTGTCCTGTGTGCGCAGACGCAGTCCTGCCTCCGTCAACGCACTGCGGACCGTCGGTGCGGTGGTCGTGACCTCGTGCCGCTTGCCGTCGGCAAGGAACGTCACGTGGTGCGGTATGCGGACATCGAGCTGGATGCCCCCGCGTCCGATCGAGCGGCTGCGCGAGGCGGAGAGGTAGGCCCCGTCGGAGCGCACGCCGAGCATCATCAACGCCTCGGAGACGGTGTCGGCGGTCGTCCAGACGGTGCGACGCTCTCCGTCGACCGTCAGCAGCACGGGCCGCCCGTAGCGCACGACGATCGACTCGCCGTCGCGGAGCGCGTGCGACGGCGTCGGGATGACCAGGTCGTGCTCGAGGTCAACAGTGATGCCCTCGCTCGCCAGCACGTCACCCACCGTGCCGGCAAAGCTGCGGACCTCGCGGTTCTTGCCGTCGACCGCGATCGTGACCGTCTTGTCGTGCGTGACGAACGCGGTGGTGCCAACGACCAGCCCGAGGACGACCGCGGCCTGCACCAGAAGGGAAGGCAGGCGGCGGTGCAACGGGACACGATGGCCCGAGGCGTGCCGGCCAGCGCTCATCCCACTCCAGACCTCGGGCAACAGCAGCAGCCAGCGACGGTAACGGCCCGCGTTGCGCACGGGCAACTCGGTCACCACAAGTCACTGCACGTGACAAACCGGTCACCAGGTGCCGAAAGCCGCATCCGTGTTGGTCGCGATCGCCGTGCACAGCTCGTCCTCGTCGACATCGAGGACCTCCGCCATGGCTCGCACGGTGTGCGGGACGAGGTACGACGCGTTCGGTCTGCCGCGGTAAGGGACCGGCGTGAGGAACGGCGCATCGGTCTCGACGAGCACCCGGTCCAGTGGTGCCACGGACAGTGCGTCGCGCAGCCCGGCCGCGTTCTTGAAGGTCACCGTGCCGGCGAACGACAGCCACCATCCCCGCCGTACGCACGTCCGTGCCATCGCCTGGTCACCCGAGAAGCAATGGAACACGACCCGCTCCGGCGGGCCCTCGTCCTGCAGCACCCGCAGCACGTCCCCGTGCGCGTCCCGGTCGTGGATCACCAGTGCCTTGCCGTGCCGCTTGGCCATCTCGATGTGCGCCCGGAAGGACTCCTCCTGCACACCCCTGCCCTCGGGCCCGGTGCGGTAGTGGTCGAGGCCGGTCTCGCCGACAGCGCGTACGACGGGAGCAGCCGCCAGCGCGTTGATCTCGGTCAGGGCGTCGGTCAGCAGCCCGTCGTTGGCGAGCCGAGGCGCCTCGTTCGGGTGTAGGGCAACGGCCGCGACGAGCTCGTCGTGGTGGGTCGCCGTCTCGACGGCCCATCGGGCGCCGGCCAGGTCGCAGCCGATCTGCACGATGCGCGGGACACCTACGGCGACCGACGCAGCGAGTGCGTCCTCGACCGACAGCCTGTCGTCGGGCGACGCGGCGATGTCGAGGTGGCAGTGGCTGTCGGCCACCGGCACGCGCAACGGCTCCGGCGCCGGTGGCCGGCTCACGCGAGGTCGGTGTCCTCGATGCGCGGGAAGAGCGGCTCCGTCTTGGTCACGGTGACAGCCGACGGCAGCTGACCCCACCGACCGGCGTCCTGGACCCGTTGATCCGCGAGCGGCCCCAGGGCGACGTCGGCGCCGAGTGCGGCCCAGAGCGTGCCGCAGGCCTTGGGCATGACCGGGTTGAGCAGCACGGCCACTACCCGCAGCGCCTCAGCCGTCGCATAGAGGACGCGGTCGAGCTCGGCCACCCGGGCCGGGTCCTTGGCCGCCTGCCACGGCGCGGTCTCGGTGACGTAGTTGTTGACGACGCGGACGAGCTCCATCGCCGCCACGATCGCGCCCTGCAGGTCGATGCGGTCGATGGCCGTCTCGGCGGTCTCGACGGCCGTCGCCGTCGCCTGCGCCAGGACCGGCTCATCCACCGGCGCGGGAAGGACGCCGTCGCGGTAGCGGCCGACCATCGACGTCAGCCGGGACGCCAGGTTGCCGAGCTGGTCGGCGAGCTCGGCCTTGTAGCGCGCGGCCATGTCCTCCCACGAGAACGATCCGTCCTGGCCGAAGGGGATGGCCCGCAGGAAGTAGTAGCGGAACGCGTCGGACCCGAAGACGTCGGTGATGGCGCTGGGGTGGATGCCGGTGAGCTTGGTCTTGCTCATCTTCTCCCCGCCCACGAGGAGCCAGCCGTTGGCAAAGACCTGTCGGGGTGGCTCCAAGCCGGCGGCCATGAGCATCGCCGGCCAGATGACTGCGTGGAAGCGGAGGATGTCCTTGCCCACGAGGTGCACGTCCGCCGGCCACAGCCGCTGGAACCGGCCGGGATCCGTGCCGTAACCCGCGGCGGTGGCGTAGTTGAGCAGCGCGTCGATCCACACATACAGCACGTGGGAGTCGTCCCACGGCACGGGGATGCCCCAGTCGAAGGTCGACCTGGTGATGGACAGGTCCTGCAGCCCCTGCCGGACGAACGAGATGACTTCGTTGCGCGCGGACTCTGGCTGCACGAAGGTGGGGTGCTGGTCGTACAGCGCGAGCAGTCGGTCGGTGTAGGCCGACAGACGGAAGAAGTAGTTCTTCTCCGAGATGACCTCGACGGGCCGGCCGTGGATCGGGCACAGCAGCTGGCCGTCATCGCTCTCGATCAGCTCGGCAGGCAGCTTGAACTCCTCGCACGACACGCAGTACGGGCCCTCGTAGGCGCCCTCGAACACCTCGCCGGCGTCGTAGAGCGTCTGCCAGAACTCGCGGACCCGCTCGCTGTGCCGCTGTTCCGTCGTGCGGATGAAGTCGTCGTTTGCAACGTCGATGGTCGCAAGGACCGGCTGCCACTCGGTGGCGACAAGCTCGTCGGTCCACTCCTGCGGCGACTTACCGCCGGCATCGGCGGCCCGCATAACCTTCTGGCCGTGCTCGTCGGTGCCGGTGAGGAACCACACGTCCTCGCCGCGCTGCCGGTGCCACCGGGTGAGCACGTCGCCGGCGACGGTCGTGTAGGCGTGGCCGATGTGCGGCGCGTCGTTGACGTAGTAGATCGGCGTCGTGACGTAGAACGCCTTGCCCTCGCTGCGTTCGCTGCCGTCGGCCATGGGCACAAGCCTACGGGCGCAGATCAACCGAGATTGCCCGCCTGCTCCGCCGCCGACTCCGAGGGACGGGTTGGCCTACGCCCGGGACTCAGCCGAGCTTGGGGAGACCGCGCTTGAGCTGGCGCACGGCTTGCAGGATCCGCTGCTCGTTCTCGATCAGGGCGAACCGGACGTGCCCGTCGCCACCCGGCCCGAAGCCCACGCCGGGCGAGACCGCCACGTCGCAGTCCTGCATCATCAGCGTCGCGAACTCGATCGACCCGAGCTCGCGGTAGGCCTCCGGGATCGGCGCCCAGGCGAACATCGTTCCCCGCGGCCGCTCGATCGGCCAGCCGATGCGGGACAGGCCGTCGACCAGCGCGTTGCGGCGCGACTCGTAGACGGCGTTGACCTGTGTCGGGTAGTCCGCGGCCTCGTTGAGCGTGACCGTCGCCGCGATCTGGATCGGCTGGAACGTCCCGTAGTCGAGGTAGCTCTTGAGCTTGGTCAGCGCCGCGACCACGTCGGTGTTGCCGACCATGAACGCGACCCGCCAGCCCGCCATCGAGAACGACTTGGTCATCGAGTAGAGCTCGACGGCGCACTCCTTCGCGCCCGCGCACTGCATGATCGACGGCGGCGACCACCCGTCGAAGGCCACGTCGGCGTAGGCGAAGTCGTGCACGAGCACCACGTCGCGCTGGCGAGCCCAGTCGACCAGGCGCTGCAGGTCGGCCAGCTCCACGGTGGCCGTGGTCGGGTTGTGCGGGAACGACAGCACGACCACGCGCGGCTTGGGCCAGCCCAGGTCCCACGCCTCCATCACGTTCGAGACGTAATCCTCACCCGTGCCGACCGGCACCTGCCGGGCGTCGGCACCGGCGAAGTAGGGGCCCCAGATGTGGATCGGGTACGACGGCGAAGGAACCAGGGCGGCGTCCCCCGGCTGCAGCAGCACCCACATCAGGTGGCTGAACCCCTCCTTCGCGCCGATCGTCGAGAGCACCTCGGTCTCCGGGTCGAGCGTCACGTCGAACCTGCGCTGGTACAGCGCGGCGACCGCCTGGCGCAGCTTGGGGATGCCCCGGCTGGCCGAGTAGCGATGATTTCGGCTGTTGCGCGCCGCCTCGGCCAACTTCTCCACCGCGACGTCCGGCGACGGCAGGTCGGGGTTGCCGAAACCGAGGTCGACGACGTCGCGTCCCGCCCGACGCGCCTCGCGCTTGAGCCCGTCGATGATGGTGAAGACGTACGGCGGCAGGCCCGGGATCCGGCGGAACTCCATCGGTCCAGGCTAGTCGGGGGGGATCCCGGCCGAGTCCTCCCGCGCCGCCAGCACCGCGGCGTAGAGCTCGCGACGGCTGACACCGTGGGCGGTGGCCACCGACGCCGTGGCGTCCTTGAGCCGGCTGCCGGCCTCCACCAACGCCCGCACCTCGCCGACCAGATCGCCGGCGGAGACCGGCGGGGACGGGTCGGCGCCCGCTACGACGACCGTGACCTCTCCCCTGACCCCGTCGGCGGCCCAGGATGCCAGCGGACGCAGCGCCTCCCGGCGTACCTCCTCGTAGGTCTTGGTCAGCTCGCGGCACACGGCGGCCGGCCGGTCGTCGCCGAACGCGGCGGCCATCGCGTCGAGGGTCGCGGCCAGCCGGTGCGGCGCCTCGAAGAAGACCATCGCGCGCGACTCGTCGGCCAGCTCGGCCAGCCGTCGTGACCGCTCCCCGGCCTTGCGCGGCAGGAAGCCCTCGAAGCAGAACCGGTCGACCGGCAGGCCGGAGACGGCCAGCGCGGCCAGCACCGCGGACGGACCCGGGACCGCGGTCACCGCCACCCCGGCCGCCGCCGCCGCCGTGACCAGTCGGAAGCCCGGGTCGGACACCGAGGGCATCCCGGCATCACTGACCAGCAGCACCCGGCCGCCGGCCAGCAGCGCCTCCACCAGCTCGGGCGTCCGGGCGACCTCGTTGGCGTCGTAGTAGGACACGACCCTCCCGGTCACGTCCACGCCGAGATCGCGGGCGAGCCTGCGCAGCCGGCGGGTGTCCTCGGCGGCCACCACGTCGGCGGTGGCCAGCTCGCGCGCCAGCCGCGGCGAGGCGTCCGCGGGGTCCCCGATCGGCGTCCCGGCCACCACCAGCACACCCGCCGTCGTCTCCATGATCATGAACGATCCTCCCACCAAGTGCCTGCCGGACCTTTCACGATCATGGACATGTCGGGCAAGTCCTTAGGATGGGCCGATGCTCATGCCGGCGGCCGACCGCGCCCGGGTGCGCGACCGCCTCGCGCAGTCGCGGCCCACCGACCGGCTGTGGGGCTGGCTCGGCCCGCTGGCGATCACGCTCGTCGCGGGTGTCCTGCGCTTCTGGGAGCTGGGCCGTCCGAGGGCGTTCATCTTCGACGAGACCTACTACGCCAAGGACGCCTGGTCCCTGCTGCACTTCGGGGTCGAGCAGAACTACATCAAGGCCGCCAAGGAGGGCGACCCCGACCCCGCCAACGCCAAGATCCTCGACGGCGACTTGTCGGGCCTGTGGTCCGGCGACCCCTCCTATGTCGTCCACCCGCCCGGCGGGAAGTGGCTGATCGCGCTCGGCGAGCAGCTGTTCGGGCTCACGCCGTTCGGCTGGCGGTTCGTCGTCGCCCTCACCGGGACCCTCGCCGTGCTCATGGTGGCCCGGGTCGCCCGGCGGCTGTTCCACTCCACGCTGTTGGGGTGCGCCGCGGGGCTGCTGCTGGCCGTCGACGGCATGGCGTACGTCCACAGCCGCACCGCCCTGCTCGACCCGCTCGTGATGTTCTGGGTCCTGGCCGCGTTCGCCGCCCTGGTCGTGGACCGCGACAACGCGCGGCAACGCCTCTCCGAGCATCTCGAGGCCGCCCAGACGACGCGGTTCGGGCCCGGCCTCGGGCTGCGGCCGTGGCGGATCGCCGCCGGCCTGGCGCTCGGCATGGCCTGCGCGACCAAGTGGAGCGGGCTCTGGTTCGTCGTGGTCTTCGGGCTGCTGACGGTGCTCTGGGACGTGGGTGCTCGGCGCACGGCGGGAGTACGACGCCCATGGCTGGCCACGCTGGTGCGCGACGCCGGCCCGGCGTTCGTCTCGATCGTCCCGGTCGCCCTCGCCGTCTACCTCGCGAGCTGGACCGGCTGGTTCCTCGGCGGCGAGGACGCCTACCTGCGCGACTGGGCGCGCGACAACCCCGGCCCGTTCCTGGTCCCCGACGCGCTGTGGAGCCTCTGGCACTACCACCACGAGGCGTGGAAGTTCCACACCGGCCTGGAGACCTTCCATCCCTACCGGTCCAGCCCCTGGGGCTGGCTGCTGCTGGCCCGACCGGTGTCCTACTTCTACGAGGGCCCGACGGCGGGCGAGAAGGGCTGCGACGTCGAGCAGTGTTCCCAGGCGATCACAGCGCTTGGCACGCCGGCGATCTGGTGGGCCGCGGTGCTCGCGCTGCCGGTGCTCCTCTACCTGTGGGCCGCCCGGCGCGACTGGCGGGCCGGCGCGATCCTCGCCGGTGTGGCCGCGGGCTACTTCCCGTGGTTCTACTACCAGGAGCGGACGATCTACTCGTTCTATGCGGTCGTGTTCGTGCCGTTCCTGGTGCTCGCCCTGACGATGTGCATCGGGCTGCTCATCGGCGACGACGCCGCCTCGCCGCGGCGACGGCAGTGGGGTGCTGCCGCCGGCGGCGCCTATGTGCTGCTCGCGGTCGCCAACTTCGCGTGGCTGCTGCCCGTGCTGTCGGCGGAGGTCATCCCGTACGCCGAGTGGGCCCAGCGCATGTGGTGGAAGTCCTGGATCTGACAGGCCGATGCTCACCCGGCCCGACCAGATCAGCGATCCCGAGCTGTTGCGGTGCGTGCGCGACGGCTGGTCCACGGACCTGCTGTCCGTGGACTATCACCCGGTCGGGTTCGGCAGCCACCACTGGCTCGCCCGGGGGTCCGACGGCCGCCGCTGGTTCGTCACCGTCGACGACCTGATCGGCAAGGTCTCCTCGGACGGCGAGTCGATGGACGCCGCCTACGATCGGCTTCACGCGGCACTCGTCACCGCCCGAGCCGCGCGTGAGTGCGGGGCGGAGTTCGTGGTCGCGCCGATCCCACGCGCGGGCGGCGAGGTGCTCCTCCGCTTCCGCCAGCGGTTTGCCGTCGCCCTGTACGCCCACGTCGACGGTCGCGCCGGCCGGTTCTCCGATGTGCTGTCGGTAGCCGACCGGCGCGCGGTCGCGGACTTGCTGGCGGCGCTGCATGACCTACCCGAGCGGGCCCGACGGGCGGCCCGCGTCGACGACCTGCGCATCGCGAGCCGCGACAGCCTCGACACCGCACTGGCCGACCTCGGCCGAGTCTGGGACACCGGCCCGTACGCCGAGCCGACCCGGCGGCTGCTCGGGCAGCACTCGGCTGCCCTCGACCGGCTCCTGGCGACGTACGACCGACGTGCCCACACGACGGGAGAGCACGCGGACGCGTCGGTGCTCACCCACGGCGAGCCGCACCCGGGCAACCTGATCCGCACCGACGACGGCTGGGTCCTGGTCGACTGGGACACGGCGCTGCTCGCTCCGCCGGAGCGGGACCTCTGGATGCTCGACCCCGGCGACCGGTCGGTCGCCGACGCCTACACCGAGGCGACCGGGCGACCGGTGCACGCCGACGTCATGGACCTCTACCGGTTGCGCTGGGACCTGACCGACGTCGCGCTGTTCGTGTCCGGCTTCCGGCGGGCGCACGACGGCAGCGGCGACGACGAGTCGTCCTTGACGTACCTCGGAGAGACGCTCGACCGGCTCAGCGCCCGGACCTGACTCTCAGGAGGCCAGTCGCAGCTGGCTCTCCTTGCTGACCTCCAGCACGACGCCCAGCCCGCGGACGTACGTCTTCTCCTCCTTGGTGCCGTCGTCCTGGATAGCTCGCACGAGGAGTCCGTTGCTGCTGGTGCCCTCTGGGGTCTTCACGCTCTCGTCGAGGCGGATGACCTTGTCCCGCTCGATGATGCCCTCTTCCGCGTGGTCCTCCGACCAGAAGACCTGGCCGGGGCGCGGTTTGCCGGGGATGAGCAGGCCGGGCGGCGCCCCGCCCTGGCCGGCGAGCCAAGCGCCCTCGTGGTTCACGATCTTGCCGTTCTTGTAATAGTTGACGGCCTCGCCGAAGTACCAGACGCCGCCGTCGTCGCCCTGCGCGTAGTAGTCCCAGGCGATCTCTACGAGCTCGCCCTCGAGGTAGGAGCGGTGCCGGGCGACCGCGACCTCCGTGCTGCCACCGGCCCACTCGATCGTCTTCGTCCGAGGCAGCAGGTCGATCTCGGCCTTGTACGGCTTGCCCTCCTCGTTGCCCACGAGCTCGTAGCTCTTCAGCTGGGAGAGAGGGAACCAGGGGTTGGTGATGGCTGTGGGGTCGGAGAACTCGGGGAACTCTCCGTTGCTCCCGGCCGTCGGTGTCGCCGCTTCCTGCGACGAGCCGCCGGGGGGCTGGGCCTTGGTGGGCGGTGCTGGGTCGTCTCCGCCGCAGGCGGACAGCAGCCCGCCCGACAGCGCGAGGGCAAGCCCCAGCACGGTCCCCCGACCTCGTCCGATCCGGTGTGCGCGCATGGCGACAGCAACTCCTAAACCGTGAGCGCCGCGACCATCTGCCGCGGCTGTCTGTCGACCCAAGGGCGGCCGGTCGGCAGCCAGGGTCCCGGCAGTTCGTGGGACAGCATTCCCCGCGAACATGAGGGCTGGCTGAGAGGAGAGGTGCGTCAGCCTTCAGCGGGCGTTCTGCCTGGCCACGTCGTTGCCGAGGCGGAATGTGCCCGCAGCGGCGGAAGCGGAAACGTGCGAAGCGGCCTCACCAGGTGTCACCTTGACGGCTGATGGCGGCCACGGCGACGGTGGAAGACAGCCTACGGACACGCCCCGGGCACGAACTCCTGGAGGATGTCGTGACGACCGACGCAACCGTGGATCGCGCACGGAAGGCGTTCGGCCGCTCAGCCTGGGGAGAGGCTTACACCTTGTGGGCAGAGGCGGACCGCGATCATGCACTGACCCCGGACGACCTGTCCGGCTGGGCGACCGCCAGCTACCTGGTTGGGCACGACGTCGAGGCCGATGACCTCTGGGCACGCGCGCACGAGGAGTGCCTCGACCACGGGAACGTTGCCCAGGCCGCTCGCTGCGCCTTCTGGCTGGGACTGGGACTCGTTCTGCGCGGAGAGACCACCCGAGGTGGCGCGTGGATCGGACGCGCCCACCAGGTGCTCGAGGACGTCAAGGCCCAGACCGCGGAGCACGGCTACCTGCTCGTGCCGTTGGGACTCCACGCCATGGGGGAGGGCGATTTCGGGGCGGCGTACTCGCTGTTCAGCCAGGCGAACGAGCTGGCAAACCGCTTCGCCGACCGCGATTTGCTGGCGTTCGGTCGGCTGGGGCAGGGGCAGGCATTGGTGAAGGGCGGCGAGACATCGCGGGGACTGGCCCTTCTCGACGAGGCCATGGTCGCGATCATCGCAGGCGAGGTCGGCGCTGTCGTGGCCGGCATCGTCTTCTGCGCGGTCATCGAGGCCTGTCGTGACGCCTTCGACGTCCGACGAGCCCAGGAGTGGACCGAGGCCATGACGCGATGGTGCGCCATGCAGCCCGACCTGGTGCCCTATCGCGGGCATTGCTCGATCTACCGGGCCGAGGTGCTGCGTGTGCACGGCGAGTGGGACGAGGCACTCAAGGAGGCGCTGCAGGCTTGCGAGCGGCTGGGCACGCCGCCGGCCCACCCGGCGGTCGGCATGGCCCACTATGAGGTCGGCGAGCTGCGCCGATTGCGCGGCGAGTTCGAGGCCGCTGAGGCGGCCTACCGGGAGGCCAACCGGAACGGGCGCAGGCCGCAACCCGGGCTGGGCTTGCTGAACCTGTCACGCGGCCGGGTCGACAGCGCGCGCGCCGCCCTGTCGCACGCCCTCGACGAAGCCACACAGCCGCTGGACCGAGCACGCCTGCTGGGCGCGGTGGTCGAGGCGGAGCTCGCCGAAGAGGACGTGCCCTCAGGTCGTGCCAGTGCTGACGAGCTGCAACGGATCGCCGCCGAGAGCGACGCGCCCGCGCTGCGCGGCGCCGCCGGGTACGCCGCGGGCGCGGTGCTTCTGGCCGAGAGGGAGGATCGCGCCGCCGCCACGGCCCTTCGGAAAACCGTTGAGATCTGGACGGAGGTCGGCGCGCCGTACGAGTCGGCTCGCACCCACGTACTGCTGGCCGTGAGCTGTCGTCGCCTGGGAGACTCGGACACCGCCGAGCTCGACCTGGACGCGGCGTGCTCGACCTTCGCCCGGCTGGGTGCGAGTACCGACCTGTCCGCAGCGCTCGCCCTGGTGGACGGTGAGGGTCGTCCCGGCGCCTCCGCCGGGCTGAGCCCACGGGAGCTGGAGGTGCTGCAGCTGGTCACTGCCGGCCAGACCAACCGAGAGATCGCCGGGGAGCTGACCCTGAGCGAGCACACCGTGCGGCGGCACCTGCAGAACATCTTCGCCAAGCTCGACGTGCCGTCGCGGGCGGCTGCGACGGCCTACGCGTTCCGGCACCACCTGGTCTGAGGCGGTCCGGCCCATCGCCTCATCCGGGCCCGTCCGGTGGTACTAACGGACCACGGCCGCCCACGTGGCTTGGTCCAGGCGGTCGATGCCGCCCGGTGTTCTGCGTCCTAGCGTCGGAAAAGAGGGCGAACCATCCGACACACCGAGGAGGACACCATGAGCATCGCCATGCTGGTCGACAACCCCGCCGGATCGCGGGAGCTCTACGAGCGCATCCTGGACAACATGGATCACGACCTGCCGCTGGGCGGGATCCTGCACGTCGCCGGCCCTGCCCCAGAGGGTGGGTGGCGCGTGATCGAGATCTGGGACTCTCCCGAGGAGGCCAAGCGCTTCCTGGCAGAGCGCTTCGCTCCAGCCCTGCGCGCGGCCGGCTTCGAGGGCCCGCCGCCGACACCACAGTTCTGGCCTGTGTTCGTGCACGAGTCGGCCCGGTCCGAGGACGAGTCGGTGGCAGGCTCAGCCGGGACCGCAGGTGCGCGATGAGCACCGAGCACCTGACCGGGACTGAGCGACATGAGCAGGTCCCGGCGACGGACGGGGCGCCGCTCCCGCAGGCGAACCCCGGCCGCGCCTCGCGGCGGGATCTAGCCCGAGCGGGCGTCACAGCTTTGTCCCCGGTCGTGCTGCTCATCGGGGTGGTCTACCACCCCCACCTCGACGACCTCCGGGACAAGGGGGCCGTCGCGCACGCGCTGACCGCGGACACCACCCGGTGGGGGATCGCGCACCTGATTGTTGGGCTGGCAGCGGCGCTAGTGCTGTTGGCCTTCTTGTCGGTGGACGCGTTTCTGCGCGAGGGTGGGCACTCGCAGATGAGCGCCGTGGGGGTCCCGTTCATCGTCGTCGGGAGCGTCCTGTTCGCCTTCCTGCCTGCCATGGAGATCGCCATGCTCGGCGTGCACACGGCCGGGGCCGACGTCGAGGAGGTGCTGCAGGAGATGAACACCTGGTTCCAGCCGATCCTCCTCGCCGGCGCTGGTGTGTTCGCCGTGGGCGTTGCCTGCTTCGCCGTGGCCATCGCCCGAAGCCGGGTACTCGGCAGCAGACTGACGTGGCTGGTTGTAGGGGCACTCGTTGTCGCCGCCGTGACGCGGTTCGTCCCGCTGGGGCCTGCTCTGTACGTCGGTGCGGCCGCGCTCGTGGTGGCGCTGTTGCCGGTCGCCGTAGTCATGGTGAGGCACCCGACCCTGGACCCAAGGGGATAGAGCATCCCTGTGCATGGTCGGATCGCACCGGTGGGTGGGGTTAGGCGCACACCGAGGACGTAGTCGCTGAGTTACGGGACCCGGTCACTGCGGCACAGCCAGATCGCGATCACCATGAACGTCTACAGCGAGGTCAGCTCGGCCGAAAGGATCTGCTGCTGTACTTCGCCGATTCGACGATCGTTCCCGATGCGAGTATGCCTCTGACCTGGTGGAGCTGAGGGGACTCGAACCCCTGACCCCCTCGTTGCGAACGAGGTGCGCTACCAGCTGCGCTACAGCCCCTGGTGGAACAGCGAGGTTACCAAACGCGCGAGGGGCATCGCCGAGCGAGCGATCCCGTCAGTCGTTGACCGCGCGGCGCTCGATGATTGCGTCCAGCTGGTCGTCGGCGGCGTCGGCGTCGTCGAGTAGTCGGGTCATCGCGGCCCGCCGGCTCGGCTCGGCCACCGGCTCGGCCGGGCCGGGGGTGGCAACCTGCGACTGGGTCCATGCGCCCGGGTTGGTCAGGTCGATGGTCGGCGCGCGCCGGGGGGCCATCGGCTTGCTGACGTACGTGGGGAGCGGTACCGGCACCGGGCTCCATCCGGCCTCCGCCGCGTGACGGCGCTCGTCTTCCGCCTCGCGAAGCCGCCGCTCGGCCTCCTCGGCCTCCTGCCAGCGCCGCTCGTCCTCGGCCCGCTCGGCGGCGAGCTCGCGGCGGACTGCCATCAGCCGCTCGATGGCGTCGAAGCGCATCAGCCGCGACCGGGACCGCTTGCGGACCGCCTGACGGGTCCGGTGGACGGTGCGGCGGCTTCGCGCTTGCAGGCGCAGGTGCACGACGTAGGCCACGACGAACCCAAGGCCGGCGACCGGCGCCCACCAGGGCAGGGGCGAGAACGGCGTGGCACAGGCGGTGACCAGCGTCGCGAGGAGCAGGGCTGCCAGGACCCGGCGCCGACGGACGGCGACCGAGCCGCGCGTCCGCTGACCGGCTCGTGAGCGCTGGGCGGGAACGCTCCGATGGGCCGGCTCCGGCCGCGGCGGCATGACGACATACCGCCGGTCCGGGGTGGGCTCACGGCGGGACAGGATCCGCATCGCCCGGTCGAACCGCTCGACCGAGCGGGACTCGGAGAGCTCCTCGTGCCGGCGCAGCCAGCGCGGGATGAAGTAGGCAGCCCACATCACGATGATCACTGCGTAGATCAGCCCGCTCCCCACGACAGCGAACGCTAGGGCTGCCCCGGGGTGCGGACACGCACCGTGGCCGGTGTGTCGCAGGTTGAGTCCTGTTACTGGTGTGACTGGTGGGACTTGTCAGCCATGCTGCAGCGTCCGCCAGCGGGCGAGCAGGCCGTGCGGGACCTCATCGGCGGTCAGCGCGAACGAGCGGTGGTCGCGCCAGGCGCCCGCGATGTGCAGGAACGACCGGCGCAGCCCTTCCTCCCGGAAGCCCAGCTTCTCCACCACCCGGAGCGAGGCGGTGTTCTCGGGGCGGATGTTGACCTCGACCCGGTGCAGCCGCAGCACCAGGAAGCAGTGGTCGACCGCCAGTGCGACCGCCGTGGGCATGACGCCACGACCGGCAACCCGCGCGTCGATCCAGTAGCCGACGTGCGCCGAGCACAGGGAGCCATGGGTGATGCCGCCGACGGTCAGCTGCCCGACCAGCTCACCGTCGTACGTCACGACGAACGGCAGCAGCTGGCCGCGTCGGGCCTGCGCCCGCAGCCCGCGCACCATCGCCGGGAAGCTGATCGGCGGGCCGACGTCGCGCGGTGGGGTCGCCTCCCAGGGTGTCAGCCAGTCGCGGTTCTGCGCGCGCACCCGGGTCCACGCCTCGCGGTCGCGCCGGCTGATCGGCCGCAGCGCGACCCGGCCCTCCCGCAACGTCACCGGCCAGCCGGTGCTCAGTGGTCGCTCCCGCCGACCTGCTCGACGGCGTGCCGCAGCAGCGGGCCGAGCACCTCGAGTCCGTCCCGGACGCCGCCGGGGGATCCGGGCAGGTTGACCACGAGCGTCCGGCCGGCGAGACCGGCCAGCCCGCGCGACAGCGGCGCCGTCCGCACGCCCTTCGCGACGCCGTGCGCGCGCAGCGCCTCCGGGATCCCCGGCAGGGCGGTGTCCAGGACGCGTTCGGTGACCTCCGGGGTCCGGTCCGTCGGCGTGATGCCGGTGCCTCCGGACGTCACCACCAGGTCGTACGCCGACGCGACCGCCTCGCGCAGGACCTCCTCGACGGGGTCGCCGTCCGGGACGACCTCGGGGCCGTCCACCTCGAAGCCCAAGGCCACCAACCCCTCCACGAGCACCGGGCCGCTGCGGTCCTCGTAGATCCCCGCGGCCGCCCGGTTGGAGACGCTCACCACGAGCGCTCTCATGGTGACGACGTCCCGCGCCCGGCCGGGGTTCGCCGCCACTCGCCCGACCGGCCGCCGCTCTTGTGCTCGACCCGGACGTCGGTGAGCGTCGCCCCCCGGTCGACCGCCTTCACCATGTCCACGAGCGCCAGCCCGGCCACGGCCACGCAAGTGAGGGCCTCCATCTCGACACCGGTCCGGTCGGCGGTGCGCACCGTGGCCTCGATGCGCACCGCGTCGTCCTCCACCTGCAGCTCGACCTCGACCCCGTGGATGGCGATCGGGTGGCACAGCGGCACCAGGTCGGGAGTCCGCTTGGCAGCCTGGATACCGGCGATGCGCGCTACCCCCAGGGCGTCGCCCTTGGGCACCGCCCCGTCGCGCAGCAGCCGCACGACCTCCGCGGACACCAGGACCCGTCCGCTGGCCGTGGCCGTCCGCGCGGTGACAGCCTTGCCGGACACGTCGACCATCCGCGCGGCGCCGGCCTCGTCGACGTGCGTGAGCCGCGACTCGTGCGTCATGCCCGTCCTGCCCCTGCCCGGGAGTCGACCACGTATGGCAGGTGTACGGACACCTCAGCAGTCGTGCAGGCCTGCTGAGGTGTCCGCCGGACTCCCATACGTGGTCGACTCCGAAGGGGAAGGAAGGTCATGACAGGCGCCGCTCGAGGACCATGACCTCCACTGTTCCACCGGCGGGCACCTCGGTGACGGCCTCGGGCACCACCACGAGGGCGTTGGCGTGCGCCAGGTCGCCGACGAGGTGGGACCCCGCGCCGCCGACCGGCCGGACGACGTATCGCCCGTCGGCCACGTCGAGCCAGCCGCGGGCGTACTGCCGCTTCCCGGCCGGCGAGCTGAACGCCTCCTGGCTGACCGCTCGCACCGTCGGGCGGTGCAGCGGCTCGACCCCGAGCATCCGCCGGATCACCGGGCGGACGAACACCTCGAAGGACACGTAGGAGCTCACCGGGTTGCCGGGCAGGGTGATGATCGGCGTGCCGTCCGGCCCGATAGTGCCGAAGCCCTGCGGCTTCCCGGGCTGCATCGCGACCGTCTCGAACGACACGGTGCCCAGCCGCGACAGCACCTCCTTGACCACGTCGTAGGCGCCGACGCTCACCCCTCCGCTGGTGAGCACCAGGTCGGCGCGGATGAGCTGGTCCTCGATCGCGTTCATCAGCGACCGGTCATCGTCGGGCACGATGCCGACCCGGAACGCCACCGCGCCAGCCTCCCGCGCGGCGGTGGTGAGGATGTAGGAGTTGGACTCGTGGATCTGGCCCGGTTGGGTCCGCGCGCCCGGCTCCACCAGCTCGCTGCCCGTGGACAGGATCACGACCCTCGGCCGCGGCCGGACGAGCACCCGGTCCCGCCCCACCGCGGCCAGCAGCCCCAGCTGCCCGGGACCCAACCGGGTGCCCGTGTCGAGCACGACCTGCCCGGTGGTCACATCCTCCCCGCGGCGGCGGACATGCTCGCCCTCTCGCGGCTCCTGGTTGATGGTGACGGTCGCGATCCCCCGGTCGGTCCACTCCAGCGGCACGACCGCCTCCGCGCCCGGCGGCATCGGCGCGCCGGTCATGATGCGCACCGACATGCCGGGCTGCACGGTGTAGGTC
>JBOGDX010000011.1:0-17303 GCA_050743225.1 Actinomycetes bacterium
GGTCGTGATCAGCAGCGTGGTCAGGTCTCTGCGAGACGAGCCACGAGCCGCTGCGCCCCCGACGCGAGTCTGGCGGGACTGGGCACTGGTCGCTTTCCTGCTGCTGACCGCCGCACTCGAAGGCATTTTTCGTACCGATGTCCCTTGGCGTCCGGTAGCGCTCGTGCTCGCCGTGGCTTTGGTGTTCCCGCTGCTGTGGCGGCGGACGCACCCACTTGCTGTCGTCGCGGTGGTCTTCGGCGCGGTCATCGTGCTGAATCTCGTCACGCTGATAGCCGGCCCCGCCACACCTGTAGGGCTGTACACGATGATCTACGTGGTGCTGGTCCCCTACGCGTTGCTTCGGTGGGGGTCTGGTCGCGAGGTCATGATCGGGTTGTCGATCATCGTGGTCGCCGGCCTGCTCGGGATCGCGAGCGATTTCAACGGCTTCGGCGAAGCGGCGGCGGGCTTCGTGTTCCTCATGTTCCCCGCAGTTCTCGGCGCCCTGGTCCGCTTCTGGACAACGTCGCGGACCCGGGAGATCGATCAGGTGAGGCTGCGCGAGCGCGAGCAGCTCGCGCGGGAGCTGCACGACACGGTGGCGCACCACGTCTCGGCGATGGTCGTCCGGGCGCAGGCGGGCCGGGTGGTCGCCCGGTCGGACCCCGGAGCGGCTCTCGATGCACTCCGGGTCATCGAGGACGAAGGCTCCCGTACCCTCGCCGAGATGCGGACCATGGTGGGCGCGCTGCGCGATCGCGAGGATGCCGACCTCGCCCCGCAGAACGGCATCGCCGACATCGAGCGGCTCGTCGGCAGCCTCGGCGACGGACCTCGGTTGCAGGTGCACCTCACCGGCGATCTCGACGCGCTCAGCCCGGCCGTCGGGGCAGCCGCGTATCGCATCGCCCAGGAGTCGGTGACGAACGCCCTGCGGCACGCCCGCAACGCCACCCGGATCGACGTGCAGGTCGTCGGCGGGGATCACGCCGTCCGGCTGACGGTCCGCGACGACGGCGAGCCGGTCCACGCATCCAGCGTCGCCCCGGGCTACGGCGTCGTCGGGATGACGGAGCGCGCGGCCCTCCTCGGCGGGACCCTCGCGGCCGGCCCCAGGCCCGACCATGGCTGGATGGTCGACGCGGTACTTCCTCGGGCTGGGCCAAGCCGATGAGCATCCGCGTCCTCGTCGCCGACGATCAGGAGATCGTCCGGACCGGGTTACGCATGATCCTCGACGCCCAGCCCGACATCGACGTGGTCGGCGAGGCGCGGGACGGCCGAGAAGCCGTCTCCCTCGCTCGCGAGCTGCGACCCGATGTCTGCCTGTTCGACATCCGCATGCCCGAGCTCAACGGGCTCGAGGCGACACGTGCGCTTGCTGGGCCGGCCGTCGAGGATCCGCTCGCCGTGGTGGTCATCACGACCTTCGACCTCGACGAGTACGTCCACGGCGCGCTCAAGGCGGGCGCCCGCGGATTCCTCCTCAAGGACGCAGGACCTGAACTGCTCACCCAGGCAGTCCATGCGGCCGCTAACGGTGAAGCCTTGATCGCGCCGAGTGTCACCGTCCGCCTGCTGGCCGCGTTCGCCGACTTGCGGACCGAGGAGCCGCTGCCCCAGCCGATCGAACCTCTCACCGCGCGGGAGGAGGAGGTCTTGATCACCGTCGCTCGGGGTCTCACCAACGCCGAGATCGCCAACGAGCTCCACATCAGTCTCAGCACCGTCAAGACCCACCTCGCGAGCCTGATGAACAAGCTCGGCACCAGGAACCGAGTCGAGATCGCCATGTGGGCATATGAAACGAAGCGCATCAGAGCCTGATGCCTACCGGCAGTGGCGCAATGCACCTCCACCACCAGTCGGTGGCGTGAGTAGCCACCCGGTCGGCACCCCGCGCCTTGCCCAGGTTCTAGCGAGAACCCACTGCAACAAGCGCCGCCACGGCGACCGGTTCGCCCACTCCGCATCTTGGCCGGAGGACCCCCCTTCGACGGCACCCGGTAGCTGCCCGAGCGGCTGACCAGATCATCTCCGCGTCGGCCGTCCAGGTCCGACCGTCGCCGCATTCCCCGGGGGAGGACCGGCGACCGGACCTGGAGGCTCCGTGAAGTGCGACCATGCGCTTCCCGTGGACAGCGCGGCGACCTATGCGACAGTCGCCCGTGATCTAGATCAACGAGCGGCCAGGGTAGGGGTGGGTTCTCGACCAGGTGCAAAGGACAACGGCCAACCTGCCGCCGCCGCTGACTAGCGGACTTGGTGGCCCGCTGCCACCGTCAATGTAGCGCAAAGCGCTACATTGGGAGTGTGACTGGCCGGTTGTGGTGGGACGACGAGGATGCCGCCCACATCCGCAGCCGCTCCGGCCGCTACCCGGGCGCTGACGACATCGAACCTGACTGGACGCTGGAGGTGGCCACCGACTCCCACCGCATCGTGCGCGATCCGGATCCGAACAGCAGGGTGGCCTACGTCCGGATCATCGGCTACTCCTCGAGCGCCGACTTCGTTCTCACGGTGATCGTCGACCCCGAGGACTGGTCTGGCGTGACCGCATGGAAGACGAGCGGCGCTGATCTGCGTGAGTACCTCGAAGGCAAGGAGACCGGCCAATGACAGACACCACGGATTCGGCGCGTGCTGCGCGTCGCAAGCGACACGACGCGATCCGCGCCGAGGTAGCCGCGGAAGAGGCGGAAGCCGTCGAGGCCGAGATCGCGGAAAAGGCCAGCACGCTGGACGTGCCGATGCACCTTCGCATCGACAAGGAGCTGGACTTGCAGCTACGCAGGCGTGCTGCGGATGAGCACATCCCGACCTCGGCTCTGGTCCGTCGCCTGCTCCGGCAGGCCGTCGGTGAGAACCAGCCTGGCAACCTCACCTCGGCCGACGTAGAGGACATCGCCCGGCGCGTCGCTCGGGAAGAGCTCCAGGACCGTTGATCTGGCGATGGCCTGGGCAGGGGTAGTCCTGGTGCGTTTCGTGGACGGAGCTGAGGTCGGGCAGCAACTTGACGCCTGCCCCCGCGGTGAGGTTGCGGCGTTCGCCACTGCGGCCAAGTTGGTCAGCAACCCCTGGGGCGTACGGACGCAACGCTGTGAGCTGAGGCCTCCGCCGGGGAGACGGTCCCCCTGTGCCGCGTTGACGACTCCGGTACGGAGACAGGTCAGGATCGCGTGCGGTGCCGGATGCGCGTGAACGCCTCGAGCGCACTGTCGTCGGCGTCCGGGAGGGTGTGCAGGTACTTCTGCGTGGTCTGGATCTGGGAGTGCCCGAGCCGCTCCATCACGGTCTTGAGGTCCGCGCCTCCCGCGAGCAACCAGGAAGCGTGCGCGTGGCGCAGGTCATGGACTCGCACCGGGAAGTCGATGCCCGCCCGCTCGAGCGCCGGCAGCCAGTACCGCGTGCGAAAGGTGTTGCGCGACAACGGGATGTCGCCGCGGACGCGAGTGGACGGGAACAGCAGGTCGTCACGACCCAGCTCCATCGACTCGATGCGCGCGGCGAGGATGTCGAGCAGCGTCTGGCTGACCTGAAGGGTGCGGAACTCGTCGTCCTTGGGGTAGGCCTTGAACACCATCCGCTGGCCGGTGGGGGAGTTCTTCTTCGAGACCTCAATCACGGTCTCCTCGATCGACACCAGTCTGCGCAGAAAGTCGATGTGCCGGGGCCGCAGGGCGACGAGCTCACCCCACCGCAGACCGGTCTCTATGTCGGTCAGGACGAGGTCCCGGAATCGGTGCGGATCTCGGCGAGCAGCCGCTCGAACTCCTCCGGCGCCAGGATGCGGACCTTCCGAGGCGGGACCTTGGGCAGCTCGGTGTCGGCGCACGGATTGTGCAGGATCACCCGGTCCCGCACCGCCCGCTTGAAGATGCCGTGAAGCATCACGTGGTACTTGGTGATGCTCCGCGGGGACAAGCCAGCTGTCGTGACGTCGGTCACCCAGGCCTGCACCGTCGAGGGCGTGATCGAGCCCATCGCCCGATGGCCGAAGGAGGGCAGGAAGTGGCAGTCCAGGTAGCTGCGGTAGGCGGCCCGGGTGCTGACCTCGAGGTGCCGGCTCGGCCACCAGGACTGCTCGACGTAGTCGCGGAAGCTGACGCGCCCGGCGGCCGGGTTGATCCAGGTGCCGTCCTCGACCTTCCCGTCGCTGCGCCGGCCCGCCTTGGCCGCCTCGCGCCGGGAGGCGTAGGTCCCGGCGGTCCGCTTCACGCCGTCGACGTCACGGAACCGGACCTGGAACCGGGCGACCCCGTCAGCGTCGATGCGCTTGACGACCCAGGACATCGACTCGCTCCTCCTCTCGACGTCGCCAGGTGGGCAGCATGTGGGCAGAATGTGGGCAAACGCTGGCGGAAACTGGCGGACGTCGGCGGGCCGTGGCGGACAGCAAATGCGGCTCTGACCTGCGGAAACGTCCGAATCCAGGTTACCAGCGAATGGCGCGACACGCCGTGTCCGTTCTGCTCATAACCCAGAGGTCGCAGGTTCAAATCCTGCCCCGCTACCACGTAAGTGCAGATCAAAGGCCCGCCCGGGAATTTCTCCGGGTGGGCCTTTGATCGTTTGCCCGCATGCGTCGTACTTCGCGGGTTGGGCATCGGAGCTGTTGCCGTCCGCTGAGCCGTCCAGTCCGTGCTGTCATCGTGGAGGCGTCCTCGAGCGAGTTCAGGGCAGGTGGACCAATCAGGTGGAGGAGTGGGCGACCGGAGGTGAAGCGGCCCTCAGGGTCTGACTGTGAGGGCCACTCTACGTTCGCAACCAGTCCGCCTGCTCGCCGCCGCACATTCCAGACGAGGGCGTTGCTCAGCAGGGCTGATGACCCGGCCGGCACACGAGCTGCGGGCGGGTCCTCACGCTCGTTCCTTGTGGCGCGAAGTCGCGCAGCCGTATCTTGCCAAGACGGTGACCTGCATCACACTCCGGCTGGCAGGGGGCCACGCATGACGCAGCTCGACCGGAAGGGTCCATCAGACCCCGTGTCTGTGCCGTTCACTCCCGGCATGCGGGACAATCCGGAAGCGCTGGCGGTGATGCCCGACGAGATCGTCCGCGAGCATGAGTTGCCGCCTGAGCCGACTCCGACCGAAGAGTTCACCGAGCAGTGGCGCAACGCGGCGTACAACTGCTTCTCCTCGGGCCACAAGTTCTGCCGCGAGGTCTGCCCGGTCACCCAGGTGACCCGGAATGAGTCGTGGACTCCCACCGCATTCCACGCCAACGTCGTGGCGATGGACAGGGGCGAGATGACGATCGAGGAGATTGCCTCCGACTACGTCAACTGCACCCAATGTGGCGCCTGCGAGCTGCGCTGCCCCAACACGCTCTATACCGGCGATTTCTACCGTTTCCGGACTCGGACCGTCGACGTTGTCAAGGCGGTGCGCGCGTTCGCCGTCGAAAGCGGAGTGCACCAGCCGGCGTGGCAGTCGTGGAACGAGCGCACGGACGAGCGCACCCACGAGCCGGTGCTGGGCGAGACCCCGGTCAGCCAGGAGCACGTGCGCGACTGGTCCGACGGGCTCGACCTGCCGATCGGCGGCGAGACCGTGCTGTTCGTCGACTGCGAGGCGGCCTTCTACCGCACGTCTGTCCCACGCGCCGTCGCGCAGATTCTGCAACTGGCGGGATACGAGTTCGGGCTGATGGCCGAGCAGTGGTGCTGCGGAGGTCCTGCCGCGGAGATGGGGTACGTCGACCAGGCGAAGCGCTTCGCCCAGCACAACCTCGAAAACTGGCGCTCGACGGGCACCAAGCGGGTGCTGGTGCTCGATCCCCACGACTACATCTCCTTCACCGAGGACTACCCGACGTACTTCGGCGCCGACTTCGACATCGAAGTCGTCCTCGTCGTGGAGCTGTTCGCCGAGCTGATCCGGGAAGGAAAGCTGACCCCGTCGGTGCCCGTCGATCGCACGATCACGTACCACGACCCCTGTCGGCTCAACAAGCGCAAGGGCATCTGGAAGGAACCGCGCGAGATCCTGCGCTCCATCCCTGGCCTGGACTTCAAGGACGTCGATCGGGTGACGCAGTGGTCCTACTGCTCCGGCGGTGGGGGCGGTCTGCCGGTTGAGAAGCCCGAGCTGACCGCGGCGATCTCGGCCAGCCGGCTGGAGAAAGCATCGGTCCTCGAGGTGGACACGCTGGTCAGCGCCTGTCCATGGTCGGAACGTCCACTGGCCGAGGCGGGTGTGGCAGCGAGCATCGACGTGGTGGACATCCACGAGCTGCTGGCCGAGTCGCTCGGGATCGACGTCGGTGGCTCGCGCAAGGGCGGCTCCGAGGGTTCCGGCGCCCGCCACGGTGACCAATCATGACCATCTTGGCTGAGCGGCTCGACGAGCTCGTGACCGCCCTGCGCACTGTGCTGCGCGATGAGCAGATCCTCACCTCCAAGCCGGACCGCTACAACCGGGCGCGCGTCCCGGCACCGTTCCCGGTGCACCGCTGGGCCGAGCGGCTGCCCGATCTCGCGGTGCTGCCCACCAGCACCGAAGAGGTGGCCGGGGTCGTCCGGATCGCCAACGACCTGCGCGTGCCGGTCGTCCCCCGCGACGGGGGCACCGGCCTCACCGACGGCGCCGTCCCCTTGCGCGGTGGCATCGTCGTCGACGTCAAGCGGATGAACGCCATCAAGGAGCTCGATCTCGCCAACCGGACTGTCACGGTCGGCACCGGCATCAACATGCTCAAGCTCAACGAGCAGCTCGCCCGGCACGGGCTGTTCTACCCCGACAACCCCGCGTCCTACCCGTGCTCACTGGTCGGCGGACGCATCGGCACCAGCGGCTGGTCCCTGATCGGCGCGCGCTACGGACACACCCGCGACCTGGTGCTCAGCTTCGACCACGTGCTCCCGACCGGCGAGGTGATGCACGTCGGCGACGGCATCGGGCACAAGATCAGCAAGTCTTCGAGCGGCTACCAGCTCAAGCACCTGTTCATGGGCCACCAGGGCACGCTTGGAATCGCTACCGAGGCCACCCTCAAGCTGTTCCCCAAGCCGGAGGCTGAGTTCTCTCCGTTCTGGGCGTTCGACAACTACGACGACGCCTACGCCTGCGTGGGTGCACTGGCCCGCGCAGGGGTCGCGACCTTCGCTGGGGCGGTGCTCTTCGACGAGTGGAAGGTCGCCTACCTCCGCCGCGACGACGAGGCCTACATCCCCCAGCCGGGCGACGTGCGGGCACTGGTGTGCGCCGTGATGTACGGCTACGAGGACGAGGTCAGGCCCGCCGGCAAGCGTCTGTTCCGGATCGCGAAGGAGCACGGCGCCCGCTACCTCGGCGACGAGATCTCCGAGGGCGACTGGGCAGCGCGGCACGACCGGTACGCCACACCCCTGCACGGCCGCACGAAGTCCGGCCAGGTGGTGCCGATGAGCTGGCACTGCGAGGACGCGGCCATCAACTACACCGACCTCCCGTCGGTGACGAAGGCCTGGCACGAGATCGTCGCGGACCTGCGTCGTCGTACCGACGTGTTCGACGACTGGGGCATGTTCGCCTACACCCAGGGCAACACCGGCGTGGACTACCTCACCGAGATCGACGTGGGGATCTGGGAGCAGCAGCTGGACGACCGGGCCTGGGCGATGTGGGTCAAGGCCAAGCGTGACATCGCCGCCGTCTCGCTGGCGCACCACGGTTCGATCAGTGCGTGCCACGGCTCGTGTCGCGAGGGCGAGGTCGACCTGGTGCCCGACGAGCTCGGCAGGGGGTACGACGTGATGCTCGACCTCAAGCGAACCCTTGACCCGAACAACATCATGAATCCCGGGAAGTACCTCTTGGACCGCGCCTACGAGGCGGGAGCCCGACCATGAGCGACGACTCCGCGGGCACGCCGATCGGTTTCCGGTACGACGAGCAGTACACACCGCCTGGTCCCAGCCGCGTCTCCGACGTCGCCGTCACCACACATCCGCATCTTTTCGAGGTCGACCCGCGGTTGATGGAGCGCTGGGTGGTGCAGCAGGAGTTCCCCAACTGGGACAGCCTGCGGATCATGAACAGTCGGGGTGACCACCTGGCGTGGATGCACCGCCATTTCGCCGCCCGCGTGGTCACCGGCTCCGAGCTGTTGGCCGAGGTCGACGCCGAGGACGCAGCCGAGAACGGCCCGTCATGAGCGGCACCAGCGCGACGAGGAGGATGAGATGAAGTTCAGCTACGCGATGCTGCCGGACTACCCGCTGAGCGAGTCCCTGGCGTCGATCAAGAAGGCCGACGATCTCGGGTTCTACGCGGTGTACGCCGCCGATGAGACCTGGCACAAGGACCTCTGGCTCCTGTTCGCCGCGGCCGCTGCCCAGACCAGCCAGATCCGGATGGGTCCGAGCGTCTCCGGCGTCGTGCTGCGCGAGCCGAGCCTGATCGCGCAGGCCGCCGCCACGCTGGACGAGCTGACCGGCGGGCGCGCAGAGGTCGCGGTGTCGAGCGGCAACTTCGGCCTGCTCGCGGAGTACAACATCGACTGGTCCAAGACGAAGCCTCTCTCGCGCGTCAAGGAGGCGGTTCACGTGATCCGAACCCTCCTCGACGAAGGTGCTGTCACCTTCGATGGCGAGTTCTTCAAGTACAGCGGCCTGTTCACCTTCGCGCGACCCGTTCAGGAGCGGCTGCCGGTCATGATGGGCGCGATGCGCGGACCGAAGTCGTTCGAGGTGGCCGCGGAGTTCTCCGACGGGTGCCACCACGCGCTCAGCTACACCCGCGAGGCCTACGACTTCATGATCGAGCACTGCAGGATCGGTGCCGACCGCGCCGGGAAGAAGCTGCAGGACCTTGACCTCGGCGCCTGGATCGTGTTCTCGGTTGCCGAGGACGGCTCGGTGGCCAAGGACGCCGCCCGGAGCATGGTCGGCCTCTACGCCTCCGCGATGCCGCATGAGCAGCTCGAACGCAACGGAGTCGAGCCCGAGGACGTCTCCCCGATCATCGAGGCCATCGGCTCGGGTGACATGGCCAAGGGCATCGAGCTGACCACCCCCGACCTCGCCGAGCGTCTCTCGATCGCCGGAACCCCCGAGGAGTGCACCGAGAAGCTCCAGTCCCAGATTGCCGCTGCGGGCATCAACCACCTGATCCTCGCCATCACCGACGCGTCCCTGGTGAAGGCCCTGATGGGCCGCGAGATCGAGGGCGCGCCTGACGTCGACACCCAGCTCCAGCTGATCCATGACCGGGTGATGCCTGCGTTCGCCTGACCGGGCTCCGTGGGTCCTGATGCGACGGGTAGCCCGGCCGCCGCCTGCTGCCGCCCCGGCGACTGCTGGAGGGGTGGCCGGCGCCTGCCCCGCTCCGCGTCGGGCTTCGCGCGTGTGTGCATTCGTTCGGTGGCCGGCCGTCGAGCTCAGCTGCCGCGCTGGAGCCCGGCAAACGGGGGCGAACGGGACTTCAGCCGCCTACCGCTGTCGTGGGATCCCGTGGTTTTTGGAAAGATGACCCTTGACATACCACAGAAACGGGCGGAGAGTCACTCGAAACCAAGTCAAAACGAAGGGAAACCCACTCGTGTACGCGGAGGAACGGCAGCGCGAGATCCTGCTGTTGGCGCGTGCTGAGGGTCGTGTCGACGTGGTCGCCCTGTCGGCGCACTACGGGGTCACCACCGAGACCGTGCGCCGAGACCTCACGGTCCTCGAGCGCGCCGGGCAGGTCCGCCGCGTGCACGGCGGCGCCATCCCGGTGGAGCGGCTCGGCTTCGAGCCCACGCTGTCTGACCGGGACGCCGTGATGACCGCCGAGAAGGAGCGGATCGCCAAGGCGGCCCTGGCCGAGCTGCCCGAGGACGGCGCGATCCTGCTCGACGCCGGGTCGACCACCCGCCGGTTCGCGGAGGCGATCCCCGCCGACCGGGAGCTGATCGTGGTGGTCAACTCGCCGCCCCTCGCGACACTGCTGGCTTCCCGACCGGGACTGACCGTGATCATTATCGGCGGCCGGGTCCGGGGCCGGACCATGGCGGCCGTCGATGACGGCGGGCTGCGGCCACTCGATCGCCTGCACGTGGACGTCGCGTTCATGGCGACGAACGGGATCTCCGCCGATCGCGGGCTGACCACGCCTGACCCGGCCGAGGCCAGCATGAAGCGTGCGATGATCGACTGCGCCCGCCGCACCGTTTTGCTGGCCGACCACACCAAGGTCGGCAACGACTACCTGGCGCGGTTCGGGACGATCGACGACGTCGACCTGTTCGTCACCGACTCCGGGCTCGACCCGGCGGCCGCCGACGAGCTCGAGCGGCACGGACTGAGCCTGGTGCGCGCATGATCGTCAGTCTCACCCTCAACCCCAGCCTGGACCGCGCGGTCGGGGTGGAGCGGCTGGTGCCCGGCACGGTCATCCGCGCCACGCGGGCCACCCTCGACCCGGGCGGCAAAGGCGTGAATGTCTCGCGGGCGCTGCTCGCGGCCGGCGTGCCGTCGCGGGCGGTCCTGCCGGTCGGCGGCCCGGAGGGCGAGCAGCTGGTCCGCCTGCTTCGAGCCGAGGGTGTCGATGTCGTCGCGGTCCAGATCCGGGGCGGCACCCGGTCGAACATCACCCTGGCCGAGCCCGACGGCACCATCACCAAGATCAACGAGCCGGGGCCGACCCTGTCGGGCGCCGAGCTCGACGCGATCTCCGAGGCGATCCTGGCGGCCACTGGCACCGCCGGCTGGGTGGCCGCCTGCGGCAGCCTGCCGCCCGGCGTCGCCGACGACTACTACGCGCGCCTTTTCCGACGGCTGGTCTCCGCCGGCATCCGGGTCGCCGTCGACACCAGCGGCCCGGCCCTGCTCGAGGCTGTGGCCGCCGGCCCGACGGTCGTCAAGCCCAACCGTGAGGAGCTCGCCGAGGCCGTCGGTGCCCCGCTGCAGTCGGTGGGCGAGGCTGTCGAGGCCGCCCAGGTCCTGCGCGCCAAAGGGGCCCGGGACGTGCTGGTGAGCCTCGGCTCCGACGGCGCGCTGCTGGTGTCGGAGTATGGCGTCGTCAGCGGCGACTCGTACGTCGCCGAGCCGCGCAGCACGGTCGGCGCGGGCGACGCCCTGCTGGCCGGCTACCTGGCAGCCGGAGCGGACGGCGCTGCGGCGCTCGCCGAGGGGCTCGCCTGGGCGGCCGCCGCCGTCGCCCTTCCCGGCAGTCGGATGCCGGCTCCGGACCAGATCCACCGCACCGCGGTGAACCTGCATGACCGCACGAACTTGTCGCGACCCCTCGTCTCGTCCGGCTGACCGGACTCCACGTTTCGCCCCGACCCACGCACCCGACGGCTGAAGGAAAAGAGGAAGTCATGTCCAACTTCACGCCCGCCGCAACCGGGACGGATGTGCGCGCACGCATCCAACGGTTCGGCGGCTACCTCTCGGGCATGGTCATGCCCAATATCGGGGCGTTCATCGCTTTCGGCCTGATCACCGCGCTGTTCATCCCGGACGGCTGGACACCGAACGCGGACCTGGCCGAGATGGTGGGCCCGATGATCGTCGTGCTCATCCCGACCCTCGTGGCCTACACGGGCGGCAAGATGGTCCACGGCCAGCGCGGCGCTGTCATCGGGGCGGTCGCGACCTTCGGCGCGATCGTCGCGGGGGCCGACCCGGTCAGCGTCGGGGACGGAACGTCTGTGCTGCCGTTCGGCGGCCAGGTCATGATCCTGGCTGCCTTCATCCTCGGACCCCTGTCGGCGTACCTGCTGAAGCTGTTCGACAACCTCATCGCCGGCAAGGTCAAAGCCGGCTTCGAGATGCTCATCGACAACTTCAGCATCGGCATCCTCGGCGGCCTCCTGGCGATCTTCGGCTACAAGGTCATCGAGCCGGTGGTCGGCTGGATCACCGATCGTCTCGGCGACGGGGTGGAGTCCCTCGTCAGCAACAGCCTTCTCCCGATTGCCTCGGTCATCATCGAGCCGGCGAAGGTCCTGTTCCTCAACAACGCGATCAACCACGGTGTTCTGACGCCACTCGGTGCAGCCGAGGTTCAGGAACAGGGCAAGTCGATCCTGTTCATGCTGGAGGCCAACCCCGGTCCAGGTGCTGGTCTGCTGCTCGCGTACCTCTTCTTCGGCCCCCGGTCGCTGCGTCCGACCGTCCCGGCCGCGCTGATCATCCACTTCTTCGGTGGCATCCACGAGGTCTACTTCCCGTACGTGCTGATGAAGCCCAAGATGATTCTCGCCACCATCGCCGGCGGCGCTTCCGGGATCGCGATCTTCCAGGCGTTCGACGTGGGCCTCACCGGCCCGGCGGCACCCGGCAGCTTCATCGCGTTCATGGGCGTGACGGCAAAGGGCGACTACCCCGGAGTGATCCTGGGCATCGCGGTCTCGGCGGCGGTCGCGTTCTTCGTCGCGGGCGCTCTGTTCGGCTTCGGCCGCAACAGCGACGACGAGGCCGGGCTGACGGATGTCGAGCTGACCAAGGCCGAGGAAGCTGTCGCGGCCACCAAGGCACAAGGGAAAGGCGCCGTTCCCGCTCCCACCGCACACCGCGACGAGTCAGTGGAGGCCTGACCCGTGCCGAGCATCGAGGGGAGCGACGTCCGCAAGCTCGTCGTCGCCTGCGACGCAGGAATGGGCAGCAGCGTCATGCTGGCCAGCACCCTGCGCGGACAGCTGAAGAAGCAGAACGTCACGGTCGAGCACACTCCGGTGAGCTCGATCCCCGACGACGCCGATGTCGTTGTCGTGCACGAAGGTCTGGCCGACAGGGCACGTGGAGTCGCGCCGGGGAAGCCGATCATCGCGTTCAAGGTGTTCCTCGGCGATCCCGCCGTCACGAAGGTCGTCAACGCGGTGAAGAACGGCGGCGTGATCGATGGCTGACGAGGAAGGCGCGCGCTCGCTGGCCGAGCTGCTTGACCTCGAGGCGATCGACCTCGACGCGCGCGCGGACAGCAAGCAGGCCGCGGTCCGCGCGTGCGGGGAGGCGCTGGTCCGCGTGGGTGCGGTCAAGCCGGCGTACGTCGACGCGATGCTCGAGCGCGAGCGCACGATCTCGACATACGTCGGGGAGGGTGTGGCCATCCCGCACGGCACCCTCGCCGGCAAGCAGGCCGTCGTCCGCGACGCCTTGTGCTACTTGCGCTTTGCCGAGCCGGTCGACTGGGACGGTGACGAGGTCACCGTGTGCGTGGGCATCGCGGCGGCCGGCGACGGCCACGTCGAGGTGCTGGCCCAGCTCGCGCAGGTGCTGATGGACCCCGATCAGGCTCGGGCTCTGCGCGACGCAACCAAACCGGAAGAAGTGCTGCAGGTGCTGCAGCCGACCGAGGAAGAGGCCACATCATCGTGACGGGCACCATGAAGGTCGCGCGGTTCCATGCGCCCGGTGTCATCCGCGTCGAGGACGCACCCGAGCCGTCCCCGGGTCCCGGCGACGTCAAGATCCGGGTCCGCAACTGCTCGACGTGCGGCACCGACGTGAAGATCTCCCGCTTCGGCCACCACCACATCGTGCCGCCGCGGGTCATGGGTCACGAGATCGCCGGAGAGGTCCTCGAGCTCGGCGACGGCGTCGAGGGCTGGGCCGCGGGCGACCGCGTTCAGGTCATCGCCGCCATCCCGTGCGGCACGTGCGCCGAGTGCCTGCGCGGCAGCATGACGGTCTGCCCCAATCAGGAGTCGATCGGCTACCACTACGACGGTGGCTTCGCGGAGTACATGGTGGTGCCTGCCAAGGTGCTGGCGGTCGACGGGCTCAACCACATCCCCGACGGTCTCAGCTTCGCCGAGGCCTCGGTGGCCGAGCCGTTCGCCTGCGCCATCAACGCGCAGGAGCTGGCCCGGGTCGGTGAGGGCGACGATGTGGTCGTCATCGGGTCCGGCCCCATCGGCTGTGTTCACGTCCGGCTGGCCCGAGCCCGAGGCGCCGCGCGCGTGACGATGGTCGAGCTCAACCGCAGCCGGCTCGAGCAGGCGGCGGCGATCGTCAAACCCGACCACGTCGTCTGCTCCGCCGAGACCGACGCGGTCGACGACATCATCAAGTTCAGCGACGGGCGCGGGGCCGACGTCATCATCACCGCCGCCGCGTCCGGCGCGGCGCAGGAGCAGGCCGTGCAGATGGCTGCGCGACAGGGCCGCGTCAGCTTCTTCGGCGGCCTGCCCAAGGACAACCCGGTGATCTCGCTCGACTCCAACCTCGTGCACTATCGCGAGCTGATGATCATCGGTGCCAACGGGTCGAGCCCCGCGCACAACAAGAAGGCGCTGTCGCTCATCGCCGACGGCTCCGTCCCGGTCGCCGACCTGATCACCCACCGGCTGCCGCTGACCGACGCGCTGACCGCGATCGAGATCGTCAGCAAGGGCGAGGCGATCAAGGTCACGGTCGAGCCCTGACCATCCGTCCACTCCCGCCCCGAGCCAGCATGCCGCGGCCAGCACCGAGGAGCGAGCACATGCCCGAGCGCACCGTGACCGTGGGTTCCCAGAGCGGGTTGCACGCCAGACCCGCCAAGCTGTTCGTGCAAGCGGCTGCCAAGCAGCCGGTGAAGGTCACCATCACCGCCGGGGAACGGACGGTCGACGCGCGCAGCATGCTCGGCGTGCTGTCTCTCGGCGTCAACACCGGTGGCACGGTCACCCTGGCCGCCGAGGGGGAGGGAGCCGACACCGTCCTCGACACCCTGGTGAAGCTGCTCGAGAGCGACCTCGACGCGGAGGCACCGGTCGATGCCTGAACTGCTGCGGGGCCACGGGGTCAGCCCCGGCACGGCAGTCGGGCCGGTCGTGCGGATGCCGGACCCGGTCACCGAGCCGCAGGCCGGCCCACCCCCCGACGACACCGACGCCGACGTGGCCCGGATCCGGCCGGCAATGGACCTGGTCGCCACCGACCTGTGGGCCCGCGCAGGCAAGGCCGAGGGCGAGACGAAGGCGGTACTCGAGGCGACGGCCATGATGGCCTCCGACCCCGAGCTGGCCGACCTGGCCGAGAACGCCGTGCGCCAGCAGGGCATCCCGGCACCCCGCGCCGTGTGGGACGCCGCCAACACATTCCGCGACCTGCTCGCCGGCGCCGGCGGGTACGTCGGGGCGCGAGCGAGCGACGTCGAGGACGTCCGCAACCGCATCGTGGGTGAGCTGCTCGGCGTGCCAGCGCCGGGCATCCCCGACCCCGGGCACCCATTCATCCTGGTCGCCCGCGACCTTGCCCCGGCGGACACGGCCACCATCAACCCAGAGCGGGTGCTGGCCTTCGTGACCGCGGAGGGTGGTCCGACCAGCCACACGGCGATCCTGGCCCGGGCGCTCGGCATCCCCGCCGTCGTGTCGTGCCCGGAAGTGCTGTCTCTCGAGGAGGGCACCGTGCTGGTGCTCGACGGAGCCACCGGCACGATCGACGCGGCTCCGGACGAGGCCACCGTCATCGAGGCCCGCGAACGCGCGGCCCGCGCCGCGGCCCGCAACCGGCGATGGGAGGGCCCAGGGGCCACCGCCGACGGGCGTCGGATCAAGCTGCTCGCCAACATCGGCGACCCGGCGGGTGCCCAGGCCGCGGCCGCGGCGGGAGCCGAGGGTGTGGGGCTGTTCCGCACCGAGTTCCTGTTCCTCGACCGCGGCGACGAGCCGTCGGAGTCGGAGCAGACGGAGTCCTACACGGCAGTCTTCGGCGCGTTCGGCGAGGGCACCAAGATCGTCGTACGCACCCTCGACGCCGGTGCCGACAAACCGCTGCCGTTCCTCGACCAGGGCGAGGAAGCCAACCCCGCCCTCGGCGTCCGCGGGTTGCGGATCGGCCTGGCTCAGCCCGAGGTCCTCGACAGGCAGCTGCGCGCGATCGCGGCAGCCGCCCGCAGCACGAAGGCCGACGTGTGGGTGATGGCACCGATGGTCGCTGTGCTCAGCGAGGCGCAGGCGTTCGACCGGCACGCACGCGAGGCCGGCCTGCGCACCACCGGAGTCATGGTCGAGATCCCGGCGGCCGCGCTGTCGGCCAGGGCGATGCTCGGCGCGGTCGACTTCGTCAGCATCGGCACCAACGACCTCGCCCAGTACACCTTGGCCGCTGACCGGATGTCCGGCCCGCTCGCTGCGCTCAACGACCCGTGGCAGCCCGCGCTGCTCCGGCTCATCGGCATGGTGGGCGCCGCCGGCGAGGCCGAGGCCAAGCCGGTCGGGATCTGCGGCGAGGCGGCTGCCGACCCGACGCTGGCGCCGGTGCTGGTCGGGCTCGGGGCCACGAGCCTGTCGATGTCGGCACGGTCCCTGCCCGACGTGGGAGCCGTGCTCAAGTCCGTGACACTGCAGGAGTGCCGCGATCTCGCAGCGCTCGCGGTGGACGCCGAGGACGCTACGTCCGCCCGCGCCGCCGTACGCGCCTCCCTGCCCGCCCTGGACGAGCTCGGCCTGTGACCCGCCCGTCCTCCAAACGCGCGGCGTCTCCGGCCAAGACGGATACCTGAGGTCGCTACTGTGACCGCCATGGCTGGCGGGCCGCCGACCTGGATTGAGCACAAGGGTCACGGGGGACCTGGGCTTCGCACGAGTCGACGGGCGGTAGTATTGGTTCAGCATCGACCGTAGGCATGCCGCTGGTCCGCGGGCCGTCAGGCCCTGAAGCGTCGATCTCTCGCAGATCCGTAGGACCGGGTCGCGTCTCGGAGTAGCCGTCCACGGCCGACTCCGCTCGACGTCCATCGCCACGACCGTTGCACTGCGTACGGGGACTTCATTCCGCCGCGGCGAGCGCGTCGGGCACTCCGAAGGAGGAGTCTGTGGCTCAACGTGGCCAGCGCCAATCGGGCGCTCGCCGTACTGCCCCTCGGAACCAGCGACGTGTCCGCGGCCGCGGCAGCGACGGCATCATCCCGGTGCTCGCCCGCGCCGTGCGTGAGGTCGAGGCAGCCGCCCGGCGCGGGCCCGCGATGCCGTCTGTGCGCACCAAGTTCCAGGTCGTCGCACTGCTGGTGCGCGAGGAGCGTGCCCGGGTCCGGGCGGACGAGGCGAGCAGCGACACCCACCGGGCCGAGCAGCTCAAGCGCCTCGACGGGATCGCGATGATCCTCGCGCAGACCGCGGCCCGCGACACCTCCCTCCTCGCGCTCCTCGCCGAGGACGCCGTGGTCTCCGACGTGGCACGGTCGCTCAGGCGCGACATGCTGAGGGACGCTGGTGTTGAGTCGGCCCCGGACGAGGTCACGCCCACCGAGCACGCCGTCGCCTCCGCCACGCCCGAGCGTCGGGTCGTGCCGCAGTCGATCGTCTCGCGACAGCTCGCGAACCCCTTCCTCGCCCCCGACTTCACGTCCGTCAGGAAGGGTGCTGCCCAGCCGCGCCGCCTGGCCAGCTGGGAGCTGCTCGGCCCGCTGTTCAGCTCG
>JBOGDX010000012.1:0-17287 GCA_050743225.1 Actinomycetes bacterium
AGGTAGAGCAGTGCGACAAGGCCTACGAACAGCGTCCCGATGACATACGGCAGCGATGTCTCTGTGAGCAGGCCGCCGCCATCACCGCGCTCGACTGCCCGGGGGCCATAGTCGGCCTGGGGTGCAACGCGTCCACTGGCCGCCAGGAACGCGCCATCCGAGATGGTGACATCGCCCGCTCGACCGGAGACGAGGACGTTGCCGGAGGTCCCCAGTCGCACTGGTGCCTTGACGACCAGCTGCGTGGAGATGGCCTGGGCAAAGTCGGCGAAGGCGCTTGCGAGATCATCGGTGCCAGCCGTAACGACCTGGCCCCCGGCGTCGCCGATCAGTTGTGTGAGCTCGGGAGGTTGCTGCCCGTCCTCCCCGATGTACACCGCACCGACTGCCACACCGTCGTCAGTGGCGCGGCCGACGGCGCCGTCCAGGGTTAGGTCGCTGCTGCCATCCTCGTTGCCGTCGGTAAGCAGCAGCACGTTGCGCGCACCGTGATCGCCAGTCGCGTCAGCGGCGCGGGCGACTGCATCGAACAACGCCGTTCCGACCGTGTCGTCGAGGGTCAGGTCGTCGATCGCAGCTTGCACCCTGGCCCGATCTGGCGTCGCAGGGACCGTCACCTCGGCCGTGTCGCCAAAGGTGACCAAGCCGACCGTGACATCCTCCGGCAAGCCTGACAAGAAGGTCGTGGCAGCAGCCTTGGCCGCGGCCAGTGGCTCCCCTGCCATGCTCCGGCTGTTGTCGATCGCCAGGACAGCCGTCCGGCTCACCTTTGTTGTGCCATCGAGAAGCGGCTCTGCATCGGAGTCCACGATCTCGCCATTGACCTGGACGACAACCGACTTCGGGTCGACCGCGACGCCGTCAGGCAAGCCATCCGCCTGAAACACCACACGAAGCGTGCCATCGGCTGCAACGAGTTCCACGATGCGTCCGGCCTCGGTAGCGCCAGCCGGAGTTGCGGCCACCCCGGTCGTGATGACCGCGACGGCCAGCGCCGTCGCGAGCCGCCATGGGGTCATCGGCCGAACTTCTCGAACGCGAAGACGGTCGGGTCGACGACTACACCGCCGGCCGCGAGCTTCTCGATGAACTTCGGCCGGAGTCCGGTGGACTTCAGCGAGCCCAGGGATCGGCCAGACTCGTCGAACCCGGCTGTGTGGTCGAACAGAAAGATGTCCTGAAGGGTGATGACGTCGCCCTCCATGCCCACGATTTCGGTCACGTGCGTAATGTGGCGGGTGCCGTCCTTGAACCGAGCCTGCTGGACAAGCAGGTCGATGGCGTTCGAAACCTGCTCGCGGATGGCCCGGACCGGCAGGTCGACACCGGCCATCAGCACCATCGTCTCGACGCGGGACAGCACATCGCGGGGAGTGTTTGCGTGGACGGTGCAGATCGAGCCGTCGTGGCCCGTGTTCATCGCCTGCAGCATGTCGAGTGCGGCCGCGTCACGGATCTCGCCGACGACGATGCGGTCAGGTCGCATGCGGAGCGAGTTGCGGACTAGGTCGCGGATCTTCACCTCGCCCTTGCCCTCGATGTTCGGCGGGCGGGCTTCAAGCCGCAGCACGTGCTCCTGGTGGAGCTGGAGCTCAGCGGCGTCCTCGATCGTGATGACACGTTCGTCCCCAGGGATGAACGACGAGAGAACGTTGAGCGTCGTCGTTTTGCCCGCACCGGTGCCGCCGGCGACGAGGATGTTGAGCTTGCCCCTGACGCACTGCTCCAGGAAGTCGGCGACTGTGCGGGTCATGGTGCCGAAGCCGATGAGGTCCTCGACCATATAGGGGTCGGTGGAGAACTTGCGCACGGTGAGCATCGAGCCGTCGATCGCCAACGGTGGGATGACGGCGTTGACGCGGCTGCCGTCCGGGAGTCGGGCGTCCACCATGGGACTGGACTCGTCGACTCGTCGGCCAACCCGCGCGACGATCTTGTCGATCGTCCGGCGGAGGTGACCTTCGTCGGTGAAGGTGCCCTCCACGGGGAGGATCCGTCCTGCACGCTCGATGAAGATCGAGTCGTAGCCGTTGACCATGACCTCAGTGATGTCCGGGTCGCGCAGGTACGGCTCCAGCGGACCGTATCCGAGGATGTCGTCGGCGATCTCCTGGGCGATGCGCGCCCGGTCGGCGACCGTCAGCGGCGTCTCGTCCTGGGCGAGCACCTCCTGCAGGGTCTGTCGAACCTTTTGCTCGAGCTCCGACTGGGTGAGCCGGGCGTCGTAGAGCTTGGGGCCGAGGTTGTCCAGCAGCGTTTGGTGGACCGTGCGCTTGAGCTCGGCGAAGGGGTCCGCAGACCGCCTAGGCCTCGGCGCATGCGCGGCGAAGCCGTCGGGTTGTTCCGTGGCGACGACCCCGCGCTCGCGCTTGGCCGCCGCGAGACGGTCGGCGAGGCTCATGTCTTGGCCCTCCGGCGGAGCAGACCGCGACGGTCGGCACGCAACTCGTTCGGGATGTCGTCGTCCGCCGAGCTCACGCCGGTGACAACGCTTCGCTCGGCGAAGCTCTTGATCGCGAGTGAGACCGGGTGCTTGGGATCGTCCAGCACGATGGGTACACCGCGGTTGATCGACGCCGGGACGTCGCGCGAGCTGGGGATCTGGGCGGCGATCGGGGCCTTGAGCGTCTTCTCGACCTCGTTGAGAGCGAGTCCGACCTTGGAGTCGGCGCGGTTGAGGACCAGGCGCCAGCGCTCCCGCGGGTAGTTGAGCAGATCGAGAGTTTCGAGTGTGAGCTTCAGGTTCTTCAGTGCGGGGATGTCAAGCGTTGCCAGCAGGGCGACCATGTCGCTCTGGTCGAACGCCGCGAGGACGTGGTCGTCGAAGGCCGGTGGGGTGTCCACGATCACGAAGTCGAACTGCTGCTTGAGCAAAGTGAGAATGCCGGCGACCAGTGTGGCCGGGATCGACTCGGCGGTGCCCGGCTCGATGGGCGCGACGAGCGTCGTCAGCCCCGGGGAGTGTGGTGTGAGTAGCGAGGCGACGGCCTGGGCATCGAGACTGCCAGCCAGCGGGACGGCGTCAGCGATCGTATGCGCGGGAAAGAGCTGGAGCGCTATTGCGACGTCGCCGAACGCGAGGTCGAGGTCTACCAGGCATACTTCGCGCCGCCCGCGGTCGGCCAGAGCAGCGGCCAGGTTGGTCGCCAGCGTCGTCTTGCCACAGCCGCCCTTGGCCGAGAAGACCGTGATCAGGCGGCCGTGGCTCGGAGATTCCTCCGTGGTGGCGAGGCCACCGACGGTCTCGCGCAGCTGTCGGGCGAGATCCCGAGCCCGGCGAACCGCCGTGTTGAGCCCGGCGAGGTCACGCTCCTCGATCACCTCGAAGACACCGGAGCGCATCGCATCGCTGAGCACCGAGGTGTCCACGCGGCGCCGGACCATGATGACCGCAAGGCTGGGTCGGGTCACCCGCATCGCCTGGGCGAGGGCCAACGCTGCCCCCAGGTCGACGGTCGGCCCAAGGACGACCGTGTCCTCGGCGAAATGCGTGTCGAGGTGACGGCGCAGGGTGTCCAGGGAGGGCAGGACCTGCGTCTCGGGCCCGAGCGCCGAGTGCAGGGTCTCGGCGATCGTGGGGTCGAGGTCGACGAGGGATGTCATGTCAGTCGAACAGATTCTCGGCAGTCGTTCCGGCCTCAGCCTTGCTGACCTCGGAGTCCTTGCCGAGGAGGCCGAAGTACATCTGACCGTGCTGAGAGCCGTAGACGACCTTCTGTGCCTCGACCTGGTCAACAGCGAGAGTCAAGATCGCCTTCGGAAGCTCTTCGGTCTGAGCGGGCTGCCCACTCTCGTCTGTTGTCGTCGTGGTCACGACCGTGGTGGCCCCTGACGCGATGACCTGTACTTTCGGAAGCAGGACGCGGGTCACCTCCTGGCCGGCATTGGCGCCACCGGTGTCGGTTGTGGTGAGGAACACCGCGACCTGTGAGTTCGGCCCGACGAAGCCGGCAACGCGAGCAGGGTCGCCGAGCTGCACACTGACCGCGATCTTGCCTTCGGGGATCGGCAGCGAGCTCGTCTGGTTGGCATCGCCGAACTGGGTCTCGAGGATCGGTTCCCCGACCGCGATCGGCGCGATGGCGACCTTGTCGGAGATGCCGGTGATGTCGCTGAGGGCCGGTAGTCCCTTGACGCTCTTCCGAAGGAATGATCGTGGCTCCAGGGCGCCGGCCTCGGACGCCTCACGAGCCGTCGTCCCCGGTGAGATCGACGCTGTCGCGACGAGGACCTCGACCATGTCGTAGTCCGCTTCGGCGCGTTCGTCGATGCCGTTGACGTAGAGGAAGACCCCCGTGGTGCCCAGTGCGGCGACGACAAGGGCGGCCAGGAGGAGGAGAGTGCGTCGTCCCATGGTTCCTTCCATCGGTCACGACCGGCCAGGGTTGAGCGGGCCAGACCCCAAGATGTGGACACGACGCTATCGAGGCGAGGGCGGACACGCGGTGAATTCGCCCAAATCTCGTCCATTCGGTGTCTCATCCTGGCCTCTCGTCCGGTTGCCGCCTGCTCGGGAGGGGTGCTCACCCGGCGGCCACCGTCGCCACTACGCGGGCCCGGACGCCTGGATCGTCCCACTTGTGGGCTGCCCGAACGAGTCGTCGTGCACTGAGGAGGCATAGCGGGAGGGCCCAGGCCACCGACCACTGCCAGGACCCGACCTCAGCGATGGCCGAGAACAGGAGCGCCACGAGGGTCGTCGACACGGCGAGCCGCGCGGAGTAGGCGGCCATCACGCCCGGCGGCGCAGGCGTGTCGCGAGGCCCGCGCAGGTCAGCTCGATGAGGCCGAAGCACGGACAGCCCCATGCACGTGGCAACCACCCGCACCGACGTCACGACGGTGCAACCGAGGATGGCAGCTGCCTCTCCGGCTGACGGGAGCCCCCCGGCCCGGAGGCTGCCGGCCATCAGGGTGACGAGCACCGCCACGAGGCAGACCTCGGCGATGACCTGGGCCTTGCTCCAGAAGGCTGTTTCCGGTCGTTGCGGGAGCGAGGCGAGCCAAGGTGCGCCGGATCCGTCGAGACAGAAGGCGTTCACCCCGAACAGCAGACCCGCCCCGGCAGCTACCAGACCCGGGAGCAGGACCAGCGATGTCCAGTCGAGCCCGGCCATCGCGGCAACGATGCCGGGGAGGACGCCTAGGACGAGGAACCCCCGCCGGAGTGACTGTGAGCGCCACACGCTGGCACGGTCGATGGCGAGGAGTTCGCTGCGGGCGTTCTTGGTCCCGGGCCGACGCGACACCGTTCGGGAGTCGAGGCGTCCAGCGGCGTCACCGGATCGTCCTAGCGCCCATGAGCATGCCCGGCGGCCGGCGACGTAAGAGGTGGCGGTCAGTAGGGCCAGGACCCCCATCACGGCCCACCAGGACCCGCTCGGTCCGACCGAGCTGTTGATGGCGGTGATGACGATGTCGGTGGTTGGGGCCCTGTCGAGGACTCTGGTGGTCAGGCCGGCCGCGATCACGGACAGCACGGCCATGACGATCAGTACGGCAACGGCCCAGGAGACCCGGCGACCCGTCTGGCGCTGACGCACGCCGACGACCACCCAGGCCAGAGACTGCCCGGCGACTGTCACCAACCCCACGAAACCGAGGCAGACAGCGATCGAAAGTGGCAGCCACGGACCGCGGGGTGTGACGTACGACGTCAACCCGACGAGCCCCACGAGCTGTGTGGTCCAGGCCAGGTTCAGCGGCGTCAGGGCGAGGGACAGGGCGTACTGCGTTCGTGCCGTGACCGGATATGCCGACAGCTGGTCGGCGGGAAACAGCTCGTTCCCCCCGCCCGCCACCAGGGGCGCCAGCACGGCAATCAAGGCAACGGACAGGTACGCCGTCGGCGCGATCAGGAGGACGTCGAAACTGCTGTCACGCGGCGCGAGGATCCCCACCGCCACAGCGGCCCCGCAGAGGGCCGGGACCGCGGAGGCCAGGGCGGCGAAGCCCCACCGAGCCCGCCGGGAGCGAACCATCCGCCATCTCAGGGCGATCAGGGCGGCGAGCTGTGAGGTCCTCATGAGAGCAGCGCGCGATAGCGCTGCGCGCCGACGGGACCGGAAAGCTCGAGCGCGGGCGCAGCGGCGACCACAGCTCCTTGGCGGAGCACTATCACCTCGTTGCAGGACTGGACTGCGAGGTCGAGCAGGTGGGTGGAAAGCAGGACAGCCGTGCCGGTGAGTCGCAGCTCCCGGATGACCTCCATGGTGGCGTCCACGCCGAGCGGATCTACGCCGTCGAACGGCTCGTCCAGCAGCAGCACGTCGGGGGAGTGGAACGCGGCGAGCACGACCGACATCCGGCGACCCATGCCGTGGCTGAAGCTGGCGGTGATGCGGTCGGCGGAACCGCCGAGATCGAACCGGTCGAGCAGGTCCGTTGCGCGATCCTTCCAGCCGGGCGCCATGCCGCGCAGCGTTGCGGCCAGCTGCAGGTGCTCCCAGGGGGTAGCGCGGGGGATCAGGCCCCCCACGTCGGGGCAGTAGCCCAGCCTGGTCTTGGCGCCTGAGGGGTCGCGGACTGCGTCGATGCCCGCGATGTGGACCGAGCCACTAGTCGGCGGCAGCACACCGGCGAGTGCACGCAGCGTTGTTGACTTCCCAGCCCCGTTGCGCCCGACGAGGGCGACCGAAGCACCCGCCGGGAGGGCTAAGTCCAAACTGTCCACCGCGACGACGGTCCCGAAGGCGACCGTCAGGTCGCGGACCTCGACGACGGTGGACACCCGCTCATCCTGGCCCAGACGAAGGGCGGGTGAGCGCAGTTCAGGAGTAGAGGGCGTCCACCTCGGCGGCGTGCTCCTTCATCACCACTCCGCGCTTGAGCTTCATCGACGGGGTGAGCGCACCGGACTCCTCGGTCCAGTCGACCGCCAGGATCCGGAACTTCTTGATCGCCTCGGCCCGGGAGACCGCCTTGTTCGCCTCATCGACCGCGCCCTGGATCTCGGCCAGGACGTCGGCGTCCTCAGCGGCCTCGGCGAGCGAGAGCGTCCTCTTGCCGTGCTGCTCGGCCCAGGCCGGCAGTGCCTCGACGTCCAGCGTGATAAGGCAGGCGATGTAGGGCTGCGCGTCGCCGACCACGATGCACTGGCTGACCAGCCGGTGCGCCCTGATCCGATCCTCCAGCACGGCCGGGGCGACGTTCTTGCCGCCTGCCGTGACGATGATCTCCTTCTTGCGTCCGGTGATCCGCAGGCATCCGTCCTGGTCCAGCTCCCCGATGTCCCCGCTGCGGAACCACCCGTCGACGATCGCGTCCACGGTGGCCGTCGGGTTGTTGTAGTAGCCCACGAAGACCTGGCCGCCCTTGATCAGCACCTCGCCGTCCTCGGCGATGCGGACTGAGACGCCAGGCAGCGGCCGTCCGACCGTGCCGATCTTGATCATGCCGGGTGTGTTCACCGTCGAGGCCGCGGTCGTCTCCGTGAGGCCGTATCCCTCCAGGACGGTCAGGCCGATGCCACGGTAGAAGTGGCCGAGCCGGTGGCCGAGCGGCGCGCCCCCGGACACGGCCCAGCGCACCTTGCCGCCGAGAGCCGCCCGCAGCTTGCCGTAGACGAGCTTGTCGAACAGCGCGTGCTTGGCCTTGAGGCCGATGCTCGCGCCTCCCTGATCCAGCGCTTCGCTGTATGCGACGGCCGTGGCGGCGGCCGCATGGAAGATCTTCCCCTTGCCGGCGGCCTCCGCCTTCTGCGCGGAGGAGTTGTAGACCTTCTCGAAGACCCGGGGGACCGACAGGATGAACGTCGGCTGGAACGTGGCCAGGTCGGCGAGCAGGTTCTTGACGTCTGCGGTGTGGCCGAGGGTCGATCGGGCCATGATCACGCCGACCTCGATCATGCGGGCGAAGACGTGAGCCAGCGGGAGGAAGAGCAGCGTGGCGGCCCCTTCGTCCTTGAACACGTTGGCCAGCGTCGCGTCCGCGTCTCTGGCACTGACGACGTTGGCGGCCTCGAACAGGAAGTTCCCGTGCGTGAGCTCGCAGCCCTTCGGCCGACCCGTGGTGCCCGAGGTGTAGATGATCGTCGCGAGGTCGCCGGGCTTCGCGGACGTACGCCGGGTCTCGAGCTCGTCGTCACCGACGCCGGTGCCCGACGCAGTCAGCTCGTCGACTGCCCCAGCATCAATGGTCCAGACGTTCTTGAGCGCCGACAGCGTCCCCTTGACCTCGTCGACGAGCGCCGCGTGCTCCGGGGCCTCGACGACGCATGCGACTGCGCCCGAGTCGCTGAGGATCCACTGGAGCTGCTCGGCCGACGACGTCTCGTAGATCGGGACCGTCACCGCCCCGGCGGTCCAGATGGCGAAGTCCACGAGCGTCCACTCGTAACGCGTCTTGGCCATTAGGCCCACGCGGTCGCCGGCGCCGACCCCGGCGGCCAATAGGCCCTTGGCCACACCCCGCACCTCGGCCAGGAACTCGCTGCAGGTGACGTCAAGCCAGCGGTCTCCCGCCCGGCGGCGGAAGACGACCTTGTGCGGCGCCTCGGCCGCGTTGAGCACGATGATGTCGGTGAGATTGCCCGTTGTGGCCGGAGCCTCTAGCAACGGTGAGGTGTACTCGTCCACGTCGGTGCCGCTCCTCGGTCCATCTACCGGCGGGTAGGAAGCCTGCGCGTGACCCTACTGTTACCGCGTGCCCGACCGCCATGACCCGGCTCAAGTGCTGGCAGCTGCGCTGGACGTCGCGGACGAGACGTTCGTGCGGGTCCGGCCGGAGGTATTGGCCCGTGTCGTGGCCGATTCCGGCTGGTGGATCCGTTGGTGGCCCGACCTGGTGCCGCACGTCACCCGGGACCGAGGGCTGAAGGGCCAGCAGTGGACACTCACTGGCGCCCTGGTCGGGAGCATGGAGATCTGGCTCGAGCCGATGGGCGGGGGGACCGTCGTTCACTGGTTCCTGCGGGCGAGCCCCAGAAGGTCCCTCTCGCGACGGCGGGTCCGGCGGCTGCGTGAGCGACGAGTGCGGTCCTGGAAGCGGCACATGTTCGCCCTCAAGGACCGCCTCGAGGTCAAGGACCAGCCCGGATCTGCCGACTCCCCGTGACGTGAGCACCTCCACCTCACAGGACCTCCGCTGCCCGAGCTGTGCGGCGCACGTGCGCGTCGGGTCGGACTGGTGCACCCTCTGCTACAGCGACCTCCGGCCGGCTGCGGCCGCGGAGGCTCCCGCCCTGCCACCGGCTGACCTCGCTCCAGTCGTCCTACCGCCGTCGGACGCCGTGGCACCCCCCCCGCGGGTGACGGCCGTACGGCGCGGGAGGCACGCCCGTCATGACCCGTCGGAGGCGGCGCTCGACCCGGAGGCGACCGCCGAGGTGCTGCTCGCCCAGCTGGCGGCAGCGGAGTCCGGCAACCCGTTCGGGCGGTATTCGGCGCACCTGGACTCGCCCGGCAAGAAGGTCGCCCTGATGGCCGGCGGAGCCGTCGTCGCGACCTCGCTCCTGTTTCTCGTGATGCTGGTGCTCGGCGCCCTGCTCTGACGCAGCTGGTGCCATACATCGGTGAACAAGACCACCATTTACCTCCCTGCTGATCTCAGGGCAGCCCTCAAGCGGCTGGCCAGCAAGCGTGGCGTCTCCGAGGCCGAGATCATCCGGGACTCGCTGCGCAACGCTGTCGAGCAGGACCGTCCCGCGCCGCGCGGCGCGTTGTTCGCCGGCGGCGAGTCGATCGCCGACCGGGTCGACGAGCTGCTCGACGGCTATGGCGAAAGGTGATCGTCGACACCAGCGCGCTCTTGGCCTTGTTCAACGCCGACGAGAAAGCGCACGACAGCGTTGTGGCTGCGCTCGACGGGACGGTCGAGCCGCTCGTAGTGTCGCCCTACGTCGTCGCCGAGCTGGCCTATCTCGTTGCCACTCGGTTCGGTGTCAACGCGGAGTTTGCGGTGCTCCGCGAGCTAGCGGGTGGCGCTTGGACCCTGCCGCCATTCCCAGCCGAGCACTTGGAGACGGCGGCGCGCGTCATCGAGCGGTACTCGGACCAGTTGATCGGCGTTGCCGATGCTTCGGTTGTGGTGCTGGCTGATCTGTATGGCACGCGGACTGTGGCAACTCTCGACCGGAGGCACTTCGGTGTCGTCCGGCCGTTGCGCGGTGGCAAGTTCACGATCGTTCCGTAGCTGCACTGCCGACACGGTCGGTCGACGGGTGGCCCTAGTAGCCTTCGCCGCATGGCAGAGCGCACCGAGTCGAGCATCACGATCGACGCCCCTCCTGCAGACGTCATGGCCGTGATCGCCGACTTCGACGCCTACCCGCAGTGGACCGGCGCGGTCAAGCAAGCCGAGGTGCGGTCCAAGTCCTCCGACGGTCGGGCCAGCGAGGTGTGGTTCAACCTCGATGCGGGCGCCATCAAGGACGAGTACACGCTGGCCTACACCTGGCAAGCCGACCAGGAGGTGCGCTGGGAGCTTGTCGAGGCCAAGCAGATCGTCAAGACGATGGACGGCGCATACCTGCTCGAGGACAACGGCGACGACACGACCACAGTCACCTACCAGCTACAAGTGGACGTCAAGATCCCGATGCTCGGGATGATCAAGCGGAAGGCGGAGAAGGTCATCATCGACACCGCACTCAAAGAGCTCAAGAAGCGGGTCGAGGGCTAGCCACCGATGACCGACGGTGCTCGATCGTTCGGCAGCCGCCCTCCCCACGGCACCCTGGCCGAGGAGGCGGCCAAGTTGGCCGAGGTAGCCCAGTCGTGGCTCAGAGAGCGGTCCGGCCAGGCGAGCGATGACCCGTGGGCGGCGGCAACGGCCGGCGAGGACGCGGGGTCGGAGTGCATCGGCTGCCCGGTGTGCCGGGCGAAGCGCTTCGTGCGGGACCTGAACCCGGAGGTGCTCGCGCACCTGTCCGATGCGGCCGGGTCGCTCGCCGCCGCCGTGCACGCGATGAGCACGCGGGACGGCACGACAGGCCAGCGGTGACCCTGACCATCGGCGTGGACGTCGGGGGCACCAAGGTGGCCGGCGGGGTGGTCGACGAAACGGGGCGCATCCTGGCCCAGCACCGCGTGATCACACCCGCTCGCGACGCACAGGCGACGACTGACGCCATCGTGTCCGTCATCGAGGCCATGAGGGCGAAGCACGATGTGGACGCCGTAGGACTGGGCATCGCAGGTTTCGTCGACGCCGCTCGCTCGACGGTCTACTTCGCGCCCAACCTCCTGGGCTGGCGCGACGGCCCGCTGCGTGCCGAGGTCGAGAAGCGGGTCGGGCTGCCGGTGGTCGTCGAGAACGACGCGAACGCGGCGGCCTGGGGGGAGGCGATGTTCGGCGCCGGTCGCGAGGAGCGCTTCATCGTCTGCGTGACGCTCGGGACCGGCGTCGGCGGCGGAGTCATCATCGACAGGCAGCTTTTCCGCGGCGGGTTCGGCGTCGGTGCCGAGATCGGGCACATCCAGATGGTCGAGGGCGGGCGACTCTGCGGCTGCGGGCAGCGAGGCTGCTTGGAGCAGTACGCCAGCGGCGGCGCGCTCGTCCGCGATGCCCGCGAGCGCGCCGCGGAGTCGCGCGAGGACGCGGAGATCCTTCTCGGGCTCGGCGACGGGACACCGGAGGGCATCGCCGGGAAGCACGTGACCCAGGCCGCCCACGCGGGGGACCCGGTGGCGCTGGCGTCCTTCAACGAGCTCGGCCATTGGGTGGGGCAGGGGTTGGCCGACCTGGCCGCCGTGCTCGACCCGGAGGTCTTCGTGCTGGGGGGAGGGGTGTCGGAGGCCGGAGACGTGCTGCTGAAGCCCGCCGCCGCGTCGTTCGAGCAGCTTCTCACAGGGCACGGCCGTCGGCCGCTGGCCCAGGTCGTGCTTGCCCAGCTCGGCAACGACGCGGGGCTCGTGGGGGCCGCCGACCTGGCGCGACACCGCTAAGGTCCCGCGCCGATCTGCCGATCTCCCTGGCATGGGGTGGTCCGGCCGACAGGCGAGCGAGAAAACCGGTGACCGCGGTGCGGCTGCCGTGGAATTCGCCCTTGTCGTCCCGATTCTCCTCCTGCTGCTCTTCGGGATCATCGACTACGGCCTGCTGTTCAACAACGCGCTGTCGGTGAAGCAGGGCGTGCGGGAGGCCGCCCGGCAGGGCGTTGTGTCCAACTACGGCTCGTCGTGCTCCATGTCGTTCAGCGTCGCGCCGTCGCCGAACCTGCAGAAGCTCGCTTGCACGGTGGTGGACCGGACGAGCGTCGTGACGGGGACGCCATATGTCAAGATCAAGCTGCCCGACGGCTGGGTGAAGGGCAAGTCGCTCGTCGTCTGCGAGATGGTCCAGTCCTCCGGTCTGACCGGTGTGACGCCGATGCCGGACGGCGGCGTTGTGACCAGCAAGGTCGAGATGTCGATCGAGAAGGCCACGACCGGGCAGGTGGAGAGCGGCGGGGAGCAGACACCGCCCGCCGGAGCGAGCTGGTCCTGGTGCTGACCCTTTTCCGTGGGCGCTGCGGGGGTGAGGACCGGGGGGCCATCGCCATCCTGGTGGCTGCCTTCGCGGTGATGATGTTCGTGTTCGCCGCGCTGATCGTTGACCTGGGGTTCGCGCGGTCGTCGCGACGCGATGCGCAGAACGCCGCTGACGCTGCGGCCCTGGCGGCCGCCAACGTTCTCTACCCGGGGGACGCCACCCCTGACTTCAATGCAGCCGTGGCGGCGGCGAAGGCCTATGCCGCGTCGAACTTCGGGACCACTGACGTCGACTGGACCGGGTGCACGACGACAGAAGCGCTCACATATGCCCCGGCCGGGACGTCGTGCATCAGCTTCGACTCGGCGACTGCGCCGGAGAACATAAGAGTGGTCCTGCCCTCCCGGCTGGTCACCAGCTTCTTCGGGGGTGTGGTCGGTTACACGGGGATGGAAATCGATGCACTCGCCCAGGCTCGGGTCGATCGTGACTCGACGCCCATCTGCGCCTTCTGCGTCATCGGTCCGGGGCCCCACGGGCTGCAGAACGGCGACGTCACGATGTCCGACGGTGACATCTGGCTCAACGGGGATCTTGACTTGGGGCCACAAGGTGACGTGACCGCCAGCTCCGGCACGGTGCACGTCGAGGGAACCGTCGACGTGCCCAACCAGGTGTCCGACCCGAAGATCGTCCCGGACGCGTCGGTCTCCGACCCGCTGTCATTTCTGTCCGTTCCGCCGTCGGACATCTCGGCGTTGGCTCTCGCTCCCAAGATCAACCCGTGCACCCAGGGCCCCGGATATTACGGGGCAGTGTCTCTGTCGGGCAACGGCACGTGCACGGTGCAGGCAGGGCTGTACGTCTTCACCGAGGCACTGACTATCGGCGGCAACCACACGCTCGTGGCCAACGACGTCACGTTGTACTTCGCCTGTGGCGTCGGCGGTGTCCGAACGGCGTGCAGCACCGATTCGGCACCCGGCCGACTCGACGCCTCGGGTGGTTCCGGTTTCACCCTGGCCGCACCGACGAGCGGGCCGCGAAAGGGGTTGGCCGTGGCCTACGACAGGGGAAACCCGGCCACCCTTAGCCTGCGCGGCGACGTGTCGGGCGGTGCCGTCACCGGCACCATCTACGCGCCCGACGCCACGTTGGATATGCGCGGTAACGGGTGCGGCACAACATTCCGCTCCATGGTGGTCGTCTACGGCATCAGCTACAGCGGCAACCCGAGCTGCTTCTCCAGCCTCTACGCCCCAGCCGACAACGTCGAGTTGCCTCCGGGCGGCGTCGGACTCGTTCTCTAGGGCCTCGGGTCCGCAGAGCACTGAGAGTCGCGTGCCGGCCTACTCGATCAGTCGAATGACCTTCGGTCCGGACCCGAAGTAGGGGATTCCGTTGCCACCTGTCGCGACGGACTGGGGGAGTGCCTCGACGTTGAAGGCCAGGACTTGGATCTGGGTGAGCTTGCTGTTGCTTGTCTTGAGACCGTTCTCGTTCGTCGCAGGGTTGTTCGTCGTCTGGTCTGTGATGAATACCCCCTTCATCGTGACGACGGGGTAGAACCCATTCGGGGGGTTGAACTCGTAGTTGATTGCCGGGACGAAGAAAAACCGAGGCGAGTCCACGATGGACGGGTCGAGGACGGCAGTCGACAGGCTGGGATCGACGAGCTCCGACACGGTTCGAGTCGGTAGCAGGTAGCAGTCGATCGTGTCGTTGTTGATCGACGTATTCAGAACCGTCGTCGGGTTGACGCCGCCAGCGCCCGGGCACGTGCGACTCGCGGTCCCGGTGAGGCGACCAGTGAACCCACTTCCACCTACGATCAGTCCCTCGGTGGCCACGTCGACCGTGTTCCCGTTCTTGATGTCCATGCAGTTTGCGTTGTCGATGTTCGGATCGTTGTCGAGAATCCCGCCAGGTATCGGCGCATTTCCGGCCACCCGACAGTTGTCAGGCAGCGTCTTGGGCGGGAACACCCCCGGGAACTCCACAACCCCGTGATCGAGTCCCAAGGCGATGTTGCGCCTGAGCTGATTGTTGGTGCCATTGACGTCCCGACGCGGGCTGTCCAGCATGCCGAAGTCGCCGGTTGCCTTCTGTCCACACCTGCTTGGTGGCGGCGGCACGGCGGGGTCGATCGTCAAGAGCCGCGAGTCACTCCACCCTCGCGTCGTCCAGACCCTCACATGCCAGTTTCCTGGCGTGGAGGTCACGACCGCCGGGACGGGTGCGACGGTGACAGTTCCGCGGTTCCCATTGCCCATGACGGTGGTTGGGTTGGAGATCGTTTCGACGGTCGTGCCGCGCGTGAAGTCGACGAGCATTCCCGTTGCTTCGAAGTGGTTGCCTTCGACATCAAAGCTGGGGATGCTCACGCCCTCCGAGCCCGTGCTGGGCGCCAGGGCGTTCATATCCGGCTTCGGGCCAGTGGGATCGGTCGCCGCCGGTGCGATCTGGTAGACCGGCGGAGGTTCGATCGCCGGGCCTGCGGACTGCGAGTTCTCCTTGAGGATCTGTGGACCGTTGCTGCAGTCGATGGGGAGGAAGAAGGGCAGCAGCTTCGACGGGCTCTTGAGCCCCGCCACGGCATGTGCGGAGACGGATCCGCTGGTGAATCCCAGGGAAGCCGCGAGGCCGAAGGTGACCTCACGCGGCGCAAGATCAACACTGATCGTCAGTCGATTGGGATCGACGACGATCTCGCCGTCCGACGGGTCATTGTTGGTCAGCTGGGCCTTGGTGAAAGCGCCATCCCCGACTGGGTCGTGGTTCGCAAGGTAGTCGTATGCCTCGTCTATCGCCGCAGATGCGTCGGGTAGTTGCGCCGCGCCGGCGAGCGCTGCGAAGTCGGCGGCGGACTGGGCCATGCGTTTACGGCTGAACATGTTTCCGAGGTCGACCGCGAGCGCACCGATCCCGAACAGCGTGAGGGCGAGGATGGCCACGATGATGGCTATCGCTCCGTCGTCACGGCGAACGCTCATGGATATGTACATGTCGACGGTTGACCGGTGTTTACTTGCTCGACCCGAATCTTGGCTTGCTGGAAGATGTCGCCGGACGGCAGAGGGATCCCGGGTCCAAACCGTGATGGCGGAAAGCTCACCTGTACCACGGCCTTGCCGCCGACCGTCGGGGTTGCGGGCTCGAAGGACAGGCTGTAGGTCAGCGAGTCAGTGTCGACGCCGCTCGCCCGGTCCTTGGACTCGTCGCCCCACGAGTCGCAGTCATCCAATCCGACTGCAGCAAGACGGGCGGCTTCGCGGGCGGCCGATGTTCCGGCGTTGAGCTGGAAGAAGTAGTAGCCGTACTGGATGATCCCGAAAACGAGCGTGATCAGCAGAATGCTGACCAGCGCGAACTCGACTGCAGCCGCCCCCTCGTCCGGTCGAGACCGCCACCTCAAGCGTCGTCCCATGCCGACTTCTCGCCCACCCTCTGGAGGGGCCGTTGGCCCCAGACGGGGAGAGTGTAGAGGCGGGAACGGGTCCCACATGGCCGGTCTGGCGAGAAAGCCGGCGACCTGTCGGCCAGACGGATGACGGTGATCTGGTCCGTGATCGCTCGGCCGCTGACGGTAGCCTCCGCGACTGTGACGGCGGAGATGCGGGTCCTGTCGTGGAACATGCACGGGCTGCGGGACGACCGGCGAGCCCTGGTGCGCGTCGTACGCGAGGCCGACCCGGACGTGGCCTGCGTCCAGGAGGCCCCGAAGTACCTCAGGTGGCGCGCAAAATGCGCCGCCCTGGCCCGCCACTGCGGGCTCCTCTACGTCACCGGCGGGGGGACCACCGGCGGGTCCGCCCTGCTCGCCAGCATGCGGGTCGACGTGAAGCAGGCGGACGAGGTCTGCCTGTCCCGGCAGTGGGGGTGGCCGGCGCGCGGCGTCGCGGCTGCAGCCGTCACCAAGGGCGGAGCCACGCTGGTCGTCGCCAGCATCCACCTGCCGCTAGACGCCCGGCAGCGCCTGGACCACGCCCTGCGGGTCCTCGGCGTCACCGGGTCGCTGGGCGGTCCGCATGTGCTGGCTGCCGGCGACATCAACGAGCGGCCGGGACATGCCGCCTGGCAGGCGCTGCACGACGGCGGCCTGCGCGACCTCGGGCCGCACAGCGGTCCGACGTTCCCCGCGGTCACCCCGAACAAGCGGATCGACGGGGTCCTCGCGACCGAACAGGTCGAGGTGGTCGACTACGAGGTGCTGGACAAGCCGGGCGTCGCGCGGGCAAGCGACCACCGGCCGGTTCTCGTGACCGTGCGCGTCCCGACAGGCTAGACGTCCTCGCCCGGGCGCTCACCCTCCCGGTAGGCGGGAGCCAGCTCCAACGCCAGCTGCTCCAGGAACAGCCCGATGTCCGTGACGATCCCGCGGGCCTGCGCCGAGCCGCGGTCGGCGAGCTTGGTCACCGTCGCCGGGTTGATGTCGACGCACACCAGCGGGATCGCCGCCGGAAGGATGTTCCCCGTCGCCACCGAGTGCAGCATCGTGGCCACCATGATCGCAAAGCCGACGTCCTTGAGGCCGGCGCGCATCGCCCGCTGCCCCTCGATGACGTCGGTGTAGACGTCGGGGAGCGGGCCGTCGTCGCGGACCGAGCCGACGAGCACGAAGTCCTTGCCGTGCATGACCAGCGCGTGCATGACGCCGGAGGTCAGCACGCCGTCCTCGACGGCCTTCGCGATCGAGCCGGCCTTGCGGATCTGGTTGATCGCCCGGATGTGGTGCTCGTGGCCGTGCTCGACGCCGCGGCCCTGCTTGAGGTCGACCCCGAGCGAGGTCCCGAACAGCGACGCCTCGATGTCGTGGGTCGCGAGCGCGTTGCCGGCGAACAGCACGTCGACGTACCCCGCCTCGACAAGCGCCACC
>JBOGDX010000013.1:0-16985 GCA_050743225.1 Actinomycetes bacterium
ACGCGGAGCAGGCCCGCGATGCCGGCCCACAGCGCACCGGTCACCGTGGCGGCCAGGATGGCGGCCGCGATCCGCACCGGCCCCGGTGCCGGCACGTAGGCCGCGGCGAGCGCGGCGACGAACGCCGCGAGACGGTACTGCCCGTCGACACCGATGTTGAACAGGTTCATCCGGAAGCCGATCGCCACCGCGATCGCGGACAGGTAGTAGACGGCCGACAGGTTCACCATCAGCGCGATGCTGCGGGGCTGACCGGCCGTGTCGAACATGACCTCCCAGGTCTGCCGCACCGGGTCGCCGGACACGAACAGGATGAGGCTGCCGACGGCCACGGCAAAAGCCACGGCGAGCACCGGCGCCGCCATGGAGACCGCGGCGTCCCGGAAGTTGCTGCGACCAAGCCGACTAAGCACGATCGTCCTCCGTCGCACCGGTCATCGCCGACCCGAGCTGCTCCGGTGTGACGTCGGACGGGTCGAACTGGCCCACGAGGCCTCCCCGCAGGATCACCTGGATCGAGTCGGACAGTCCGATCAACTCGTCGAGGTCTGCGGAGATCAGCAGCACGGCCAGGCCCTTGCGTCTGGCCTCACGGATGTGGTCCCAGATCGCCCCCTGCGCGCCCACGTCCACACCTCTCGTCGGGTGAGCGGCGATCAGGACGACGGGGTCGTTGCTCATCTCGCGGCCGACGATGAACTTCTGCTGGTTGCCACCGGACAGAGCAGAAGACAGGACGTCGATGCCCGGCGTCCGGACGTCGTACGCGGCCACGATGCGCTCGGCGTCGTCGCGCGCGCCGCCGCGGTCGATCCACGGTCCGCGGACGTTTGGCGCCTGCGTCTGGTGACCGAGCATGCGGTTCTCCCACAGCGGCGCCTCGAGCAAGAGCCCGTGCCGATGGCGGTCCTCGGGGATGTAGCCGATCCCGGCCTCTCTGAGCCGGCGCGTGGACCAGTCGGTGACGTCGGCGTCACCAAGGAACACCCGCCCCGCCGTGGGCTCCCGGATGCCCATGACGGTCTCGACGAGCTCGGCCTGTCCGTTCCCCTCGACGCCGGCGATGCCCAGCACCTCGCCCTTGTGGATCGTGAAGGACACGTCCTGCAGGACGGCGCGGCCCACCGCTCCGGCCAGGGTGAGTCCGTCAACACGAAGCATCGGCTGGTCGGTGACCGTTGACTCCTCGGTGGTCGGCGATGGCAGCTCGCTACCCACCATCAGCTCGGCGAGCTGGCGCGCCGTCGTCGACTCGGGAACGACCGTTGCGACGCTCTCCCCCCGGCGGATGACGCTGATCTCGTCGGCCACCGACAACACCTCGTCCAGCTTGTGTGAGATGAAGATGACGGTCAGGCCCTCGTTCCTGAGGTCGCGCAGGTTGCCGAAGAGCTCCTCGACCTCTTGCGGAACGAGGACCGCCGTGGGCTCGTCGAGGATGATGATCTGAGCACCGCGGTACAGGACCTTGAGGATCTCGACCCGCTGCCGCTGCCCCACGCCCAGCCGTTCGACCAGCGCGTCTGGGTCGATTCCGAAGCCGTAGGTGTCCGATATCTCGGCAATGGCCCGGCGGGCGTCGTCACCGATCCCGTGCAGCCGCTCGGACCCCAGGACGATGTTCTCGAGCACGGTCAGGTTGTCCGCCAGCATGAAGTGCTGGAACACCATCCCGATGCCCGCATCGATCGCGTCGGCCGGCGAGTGGAGGTGAACCTCCCTGCCGTCGACGTTGATCGTCCCCTCGTCGGGGCGTTGCACGCCGTAGAGGATCTTCATCAGGGTCGACTTGCCGGCGCCGTTCTCACCCACGATCGCGTGGACCTGGCCACGGCGGACCGCGATGTTGACGTCCTTGTTGGCAACGACCCCCGGAAAGCGCTTCGTGATCCCCTGCAGCTCCACGGCGATACCGGCGGGGGCCTGGACGGCAGGTGTGGCGCTCGACGTGGCGATGGCGGCACCTTCCTCATCAGCAGGGCGACGGACGACACAAGCAGACGACCGGGTCCGGGGGAGACGCTACCGCCCCCTCGGACCCGGTCGCCGTCGTGTTGTGACTTCCGAGCTGACCGGCGCCGACTACTTGGTCGGCACCGTGATCTCGCCCGAGATGATCTTCGCCTTGTAGTCCTCGAGCTGGTCGGCGATGTCGTCGACCTGGCCACCGCTGGTTGCGTAGCCGACACCGTCCGCCTCGAGGTCGAAGAGGACCGGACCGGCCTTGGCCGTGCCGTCCTGCACCGACTGGAGGAACTCGAACACGGCCACGTCGACGCGCTTGAGCATCGACGTCATGATGACGTCCTGGACGGCCGGGTCAGCGCTGTTGTACTGGTCCTGGTCGACGCCGATCGCCAGCTTGTCGGCGGCCGCCGCTGCCTCGAAGAGGCCGATGCCCGACGCGCCGGCCGCGTGGTAGACGATGTCGGCGCCCTGGTCGTACATGCCCTCACCCGCGGTCTTGCCGGTGTCGGTCGTGCGGAAGGCCTCGCAACCGGGCGGGTCGGAGAGGTACTTGGAAAGGATCTTGGTGCCCGGCTTCGCGGCCTCGACCCCGGCGTTGAAACCGGCCTCGAACTTCTTGATCAGGTCGACCGTGCAGCCCCCGATGAAGCCGACCGTGCCGGTCTTGGTCTTCAGACCGGCGGCGACGCCCACGAGGAACGAGCCCTGCTCCTCGGCGAACAGGAGGTTGGTGATGTTGTCACCCGCGACCCCGTCGTCGACGATCGCGAAGGTCGTGTCGGGGAACTCTGCGGCGACCTTCGCGAGCGTAGCCGAGTAGGCGAAGCCGATCGCCAGGACCGGGTCGAAACCCTGCTCGGCGAGGATCCGCAGCCGCTCCTCCTTGGCCGCCTCGGGCTCGCCTGCCGCGGCCTCGGCCTCCTGGACCTCCATGCCGAGGTCTGCCTCGGCCTTGTCGAGGCCGACGGCGGCGGCGTCGTTGAACGACTGGTCACCGCGCCCGCCGATGTCGTAGGCCATGCCGACCTTGATGTCGCTGGCCGGGGCGCTGGTCTCGCCGTCCGCCTTGGGGGTGGTGCCGCTGTCGTCGTCGCCGCCACACGAGGTGAGGACGAGAGCGCCGGCGAGCATCGCCGCCGCGAGTGTGGTCACCCGTCGCACGGGGTGTCTCCTTCCATGGGCCGGGCGCCGCACGGTGCGAGGCGCCGGTGCCGACCGGGTCACGGCCGACCGTGGGGCACTGTAGCCAACACGTGGACGCGGAAGACCGCACGCCGCGCGATCTCCTCCGAGCCGTTATGAGAACGAGAGGAACGCCACGGCGACCAGCACGCGGACCCCGACGGGGATGGCGCGCTCGTCGGCGTCGAAGAACCCCTGGTGGAGGTCAAGACGGTCCATTTCCGGCACACCGGGCGGGCACACGCCCAGCCTGGCCAGGGCGCCGGGGATCTTGCCGAGGTACCACGCGAAGTCCTCGCCGCCCAGGCTCTGCTCGGTCCCGACCAGGGCGTCCGGCCCCTCCACCTCACGGACCGCGGCGGCCAGGAGGTCGACGCTGACCGGCTCGTTGTCGACGGGCGGGACGTTGCGCGTGTAGGTCACCTCGGCCTGCACGCCGTACGGCGCGACCAGCGCATGCACCAGCTCATCCACGAGGGCCGGAGAGTCCTGCCAGGCGGCGGTGTCGAGGCACCGGACCGTCCCCTCGGCCTCCCCCGACTGCGGGATCGCGTTGGCGACCCGACCGGCGGCGATCCGGCCCCAGACCAGGCTGAGCGACGCCCGCGGGTCGATCCGCCGGGACAGGGCGGCCGGCAGCTCCGTGACCAGCCGCCCCAGCGCGTAGACCAGGTCCGCGGTGAGGTGGGGGCGGGCCGTGTGCCCCCCGGGCCCCGTGAGCCGGACCGACAGGTGGTCGGCCGAGCCGGTGATCGCTCCGGTGCGCAGGCCCACCTGGCCGACGGTGGTGCGAGGGTCGCAGTGCAGCGCGAAAATCCGCTCGACGTCCTCACCGCCGCCGGCGTCGAGCACGGCGAGCGCTCCGCTGCGCGAGGACTCCTCCGCGGGCTGGAACACCAGGCGCACCCGGCCCGGCAGCCGTCCCTCGCGGTCCAGGTCGGCGAGCACCAGGCCGGCCCCCAGGACGGCGGTGGCGTGCACGTCATGGCCGCACGCGTGGCAGACGCCCGGGACCGTGGAGGCGTAGTCGACCGACTTCCCGTCCACGATCGGCAAGGCGTCGAGGTCCGCCCGCAGCGCCACGACCCCCTCGCCCGCGCCGATGTCGCAGGTCAGGCCAGTGCCACCCGGAAGCAGGTTCGGTGTCAGGCCGGCAGCGACGAGCCGCTCGCGGAGCACCCGGGTGGTCCGCACCTCAGCCCACGAGAGCTCCGGGTGAGCGTGCAGGTCCCGCCGGAACGCGACGAGCTCGTCCTCGTAGCCCTTGACGCGCGCCGCGAGGTCCTCGGGGATCCCGGCAGGGTCCCCGTGACCCGGACCGGTCGGCGCCGCACTCATTTGCGGGACTTTACCGCCCGGCCCCCATTTCCCAGGATTCGCAACGGGGGCCGCGGGCGAGCGCGCTCAGCCCGCTGGCGGAGCTCCGACACGGTTGATGAGTCGGAGCCCCGCCAACGAAGAGACGCGTGGGCCTCAGAAGGCGTGCGACGGCTCGTAGACCCCCCAGACGTCGCGCAGCACGTTGCAGACCTCCCCGACGGTGGCCCTCGCCCGCAACGCGTCGTGCATGGGGTAGAGCACGTTGTCCGTGCCCCCGGCCGCTTTCCGCAGCCGGTCCAGATGGCGCGCCACCTCGTCGTTGTCCCGCTCGGCGCGCAACCGGGCCAGCCGGCGTACCTGCTGGGCCTCGATCGCCGGGTCCACCCGGAGCGGCTCGTAGATCTCGTCCGCGTCGCGGCGGAAGCGGTTGACGCCCACCACGGTCCGGGTGCCGTCCTCGACCGAGGTGGCCACGTCGTACGCCGCGGTCTCGATCTCGCGCTTCTGGTATCCGGTCTCGATCGCCGCGACGGCGCCCCCCAGCTCCTCCACGTTGTCCATCAGCTCGCAGATGCCCCGCTCGAGCTCGGTGGTCATCGACTCCACGGCGTAGGACCCGGCGAACGGGTCAACGGTCGCCGTCAGGTCGCTCTCGTAGGCGATCACCTGCTGGGTCCGCAGGGCAAGCCGCGCGGCCTTCTCGGTCGGCAGCGCGATCGCCTCGTCGTAGGAGTTGGTGTGCAGCGACTGGGTGCCACCCAGAACCGCGGCAAGGGCCTGCACGGTCACCCGAACCAGGTTGACCTCCGGCTGCTGCGCAGTCAGCTGCACACCAGCGGTCTGGGTGTGGAACCGCAGCATCATCGACTTCGGGTCACGCGCGCCGAACTCGTCCCGCATCACACGGGCCCAGATGCGCCTCGCCGCGCGGAACTTCGCGACCTCCTCGAGCAGCGTCGTGCGCGCAACGAAGAAGAACGACAGCCGCGGCGCGAAATCGTCCACGGCCAGACCTGCGCCCAGCGCCGCCCGCACGTACTCCTTGGCGTTGGCCAGGGTGAACGCCACCTCCTGCGCGGGCGTCGCGCCCGCCTCGGCCATGTGGTAGCCGGAGATGGAGATCGTGTTCCAGCGCGGGATCTCCTTGTGGCAGTACCCGAAGATGTCGCTGATCAGCCGCAGCGACTGTTGCGGCGGGTAGATGTAGGTGCCGCGGGCGATGTACTCCTTCAGGACGTCGTTCTGGATCGTCCCGGTCAGCTTGGACGGGTCGACCCCCTGCTCCTCGCCCACGAGCTGGTAGAGGAGCAGCAGCAACGCGGCGGGCGCATTGATGGTCATCGAGGTCGACACGTCGTAGAGCGGGATGCCGTCGAAGAGGGTGCGCATGTCCTCGACCGAGTCGATGGCCACACCGACCTTGCCGACCTCGCCATGAGCGACCGGGTCGTCGGAGTCATAGCCCATCTGGGTCGGCAGGTCGAAAGCGACCGACAGGCCGCCCGTGCCGGCCTCGACGAGGCGGTGGTAGCGCTCGTTGGACTCGGTGGCGGTGCCGAACCCGGCGTACTGCCGCATCGTCCAGGGCCGGCCGGTGTACATCGAGGGGTAGACACCGCGGGTGAACGGGTACGCCCCCGGGTCGCCGAGGAGCGCGGCGGGGTCGAAGCCGTCCAGCGCATCCGGCCCGTAGACCGGCTCGATCGGGCGCCCCGACTCCGACTCGCGCACCATGCGGCGAGCCTAGATGGTCAGGTCCAGAACTCGTCCGTGGCGTACTGGTCGCCGCTGGACGCCCACGCCTCGGTCACCAGGCCGTCGCGGACGTGGAAGACCAGGACCGCGTTGTCCCGCAGGGTCTTGCCCTCGCGCTTGCCCGACACGCCGTACGCCGCGAACACGTGCTCGTCGTTGCCCACCACGTCGTGCAGGTCGACGGCGAAGGTGCCGCCGCTGCGCTCCATCGTCCTGGCGAAGAAGCCCAGGACCTCGTCGACGCCCTTGTAGCTGCCGGACAGTGGACTGCGGCCGGGGACGTGCCAGATCGCGTCGGCCGCGATGACGCGGCGCAACGCATCCATGTCGCCTGCCGAGAACGCCGCGAAGCCGTCTCGCACGAGCTGCTCGTTGGGGTGGGCCATGACTCCTCCTCGTTGCCGGTTCCTTCCGCTCTACTCCCGCGCCAGCCCCCCGGCAACCCCCACGCCCTCGGCACTCAAGACCCGGGGCGGGACACACCGATGCAGGTACGACGGAGGGCCCTGGAGCGGGAGCTAACCTGTGCGCCCAGATGAGCAGTGGCCGGCGAGGAGACGAGGCCGTCGTGTGGCGAGGCCCGGCGAGATTGGCCACGAGGTGAGGTCACGCGTCCTGCCGGCCGCCCTCGGCGCACCGCTGCTCGTGGCGCTGATCGCCTCCCCGGCCGCCGCGACCGGCGAGACCCCATCGGCCCCAGTCGGCGGTGACCGCCTGGCGACGACCGGCGCCGTCGTCGACGCGCCCGGGGCCATGCCGCTGCCCCGGGTCAAGGCGGCCACCTGGGTGCTTGCGGACCTCGAGACCGGCGAGGTGCTCGCGGCGAAGGACCCGCACGGGCGGCAGCGGCCGGCCAGCACGCTGAAGATCCTCACTGCTCTCACCGTGCTGCCCCGACTTGACCCGGCGGCGAGCTATGTCGCCCGGTGGGAGGACGCCAACGCCGAGGGCAGCCGGGTCGGGCTGGTCCCCGACGCCACCTACTCGATGCACAACCTGTTCGAGGCGTTGATGCTCGTCTCGGGCAACGACGCGGCCACCGCCCTGGCGAACGCCGCCGGCGGAGTGGGCTCCACGGTCGAGGCGATGAACCGCACGGCTCGCGAGCTGGGCGCGCTGGACACGAGCGTCCGCAACCCCAGCGGCCTGGACGCGCCCGGGCAGTACTCCTCCGCGTACGACCTGGCCCTGATCACCCGGGCCGCGATGGCTCGAGATGACTTCCGTGGCTACGTGAGCACCGTGAAGTCGCAGTTCCCCGGGAAGATGCCGCGGGGTGGCAAGGCGCGCAAGTCCTACGAGATCTACACCCAGGACCGGCTGCTCCTGAACTACCGGGGGGCCATCGGGGTCAAGACGGGCTGGACGACCAAGGCGCGCGGCACCTTCGTCGGCGTGGCGACCCGCGGCGGGCGCACCCTGGTCGCCACGGTGATGCACACCGACTTCGACGCATGGAGGGAGGCGGCCGCGCTACTGACCTGGGGCTTCCGCAACGCGGGGTCGGTCACGCCGGTCGGGAGCCTCGACCCGGTGGCGGCGGCAGCGGAGGGCGCGCCGGAGGCCGCCGGCCCGATCGTGACCAGGCCCGCCGTCACCGCCGGGGCATCCGACGAGGGTGGCGGCCGCCCGTGGTGGGTCGACGTCCCCCTGGTCCTGCTCGGGGTCGTCTTGGCGCTGCGCGCGCGGGTGCTGGTGCTACGCCGGGTCCGCCGGTCCCGGAGCGGGGTCGGCGGAAACCGTGTCCCTCAGCCTCGCGACCTGCGCCGGGTGGCGACGGCCGCAACGGCGGCTCCCAGCCCCGCGCCGATGGCGGCCCCCCGCCACCGGGACCCGCGCGAAGACCTCGCGGACGAGCCGGACACCTCCACGGCCTCGGCCGGCACCGCCTCGTAGTCGCCCGGGGCAACCGCCAGCACCGGCTCGGTGCCGGCGGCAATGCCGGTGCCACGCCCGGACCCGTCGTCCCCGGCCGGCTCCAGGGAGTACGGATGGGTCGCCACCCAGGCGGCCGCGAAAACGGTCAGCTTGCTGTTCAGGTTGATCCAGACCAGGAGGCCGACAACCACACCGAAGGTCGCGTACAACGGGTTCGACGTGACGTTCGCGATCAGGTACGTGCCGAGAAGCTTGAGCGCCTCGAACCCCGCTGCGGCCAGGAGTGCGCCGGACCGGACCTGCCGCCAGGGCGGGTGGGCGCCGGAGAGCCGCGTGAGCAGGATCGCGAAGATTGCGACGTCCACCGCCATGGCCAGGGCGACCGAGAGCAGCCTGAGCAGCACGGTCGCGGTCAGCGAGTCCGCCAGGCCGACGGCGTCGAGCGCCTGCGACGTCGCACCGGTTGCCAGGCTCGACACCACCAACGACAGCAGCAGCGCCGTCCCGAGCATGACGAGGACGGCGACGTCGACGACCTTCTTCTTCAGCAGCCCGATCGCCACGTCCTGTGTGCCGAACACCCGGCGCAGGGCGTCCCGCAACGCGTCCAGCCAGCCGAGGCCGGCGTACAACAGGCCGAGCAGGCCGATGACCCCCGCACCCGCCTTGGCGTCGATGACGTCCTGGATGTTGATCTGGCCTTCCTCGGACCCCACCAGGCTCGGGAAGGCGCCTTCGACGGCCTGGGTCACCTCGGCCTGCGCCTCGGGGTAGACGGCGCTGACGTACCCGACGAAGGAGAACGCGAGCGCGAGCAGCGGGAAGAACGACAGGAAGCCGAAATAGGTGACGGCCCCGGCGAGCTGGCTCCCGAGGACCTGGCTGTTCCGGTCGTACGCCCTCACCGCGTGGTCGACCCACGGCTGGCGCGACCGAACCTCACGCAGCCGTTCCTTGACCCGCTCCCCTGCCTTCACGGTGCGGCCCTTCCCCGGACCGGGGGCGTGTTACACGCCGTGCGGGTGCGGGCCGGGCAGCTGCTGTCCCAGCGGGAAGTCGCGCTGCGGACGCCAGACCCGGTCGGGCCCGTGCTCGTAGAGGCTGAAGCCCCAGGCGCCGAAACGCACGTCGTAGCCCGCCATCTCGTCGAACGCGCGCTTGAGAACGTCGTCGGGCAGGTCGTGGGCGATCGTGACGTGCGGGTGGTAGGGAAAGGTGAGGTCGCGGGCGAGCGGGCCGGAGCGGACCCGGGACTCCACCCGCTCACAGTCGCTGATGCCGAGGACGATCGACACGAACACGACCGGCGACACCGGGTGGAAGGTGCCGGTACCCCGCAGGTGGATCTCGAAGGACTGCTCGGACTCGGCGATCGTGCGCAGGTGCTTCTCGATGCGGTCGAGGTCGTCAGCCTGCACCTCGGTCGGCGGGAGCAACGTGATGTGCGTCGGGATCGATTCCGCGAGCGCGTCGCCGTAGCTCTCGCGCACCTTCTGCAGGGTGCGCCCGTGCGGCTCCGGGATGGCGATCGCGACCCCGATCGTGCGGGTGGTCACGGGCCCGTGGACCGTACGGCGGGCAGGAACCCGATCCGCTCGTAGACGTCGGCCAGCGTTCCGGCGGCTACCGCCCCGGCCCGCTCCGCTCCCCTCTCGAGGATGGCGTCCAGCGCAGCGGGGTCGTCGACGAATTCCCTGACCCGGCGCTGGAACGGCACCGCGAAGTCCAGCACCGCCTCGGCCACGGCCTTCTTCAGGTCGCCATACCCGCACCCGACGAACCGCTCCTCGAGCTCGGGGATGCTGCCGGCGCCGAACGCGGACAGGATGCCCAGCAGGTTGCTCACCCCCGGCTTGTTCTCCTCGTCGAAGGTGACCTCCCGCCCGGTATCGGTCACGGCGCTCTTGATGCGCTTCTCGATGACCTTCGGCTCGTCACTGAGCCAGACACATCCCGGCCCCCCGACGCTGCTGCTCATCTTGTCCGACGGGTGCTGCAGGTCGTAGATCTTCGCCGTCTCCTTGAGGATGTGCGGCTCGGGTACGACGAGCGTCTGGCCGAAGCGGTGGTTGAACCGTTGCGCGAGATCACGGCTGAGCTCGAGGTGCTGGCGCTGGTCCTCCCCGACGGGAACGCGCTCGGGTCGGTAGAGCAGGATGTCGGCCGCCTGCAGGACCGGGTAGGTGAACAGGCCGACCGACGCGTGGTCGGCGCCGCGGCGGGCCGCCTTGTCCTTGAACTGGGTCATCCGGTTGGCCTCGCCGAACCCGGTCAGGCAGCCGAGCACCCACTGCAGCTGCGCGTGCTCCGGCAGGTGGCTCTGCACGAACAGCGTGGACCGGTCGGGGTCGACACCGCCCGCGAGGTACTGCGCTGCCGTGACCCGAGTGCGCTGTCTCAGCAGGGCCGGGTCGTGCTCGACCGTGATCGCGTGCAGGTCGGCGACGAAGTAGAAGACGTCGTAGCCGTCCTGCAGCGCCACCCACTGCCGCAAGGCGCCCAAGTAGTTGCCCAGGTGCAGCGAGTCGGCGGAGGGCTGCATGCCGGACAGGACGCGCGGACGGTGCGTGGCAGTCATGAGGGGTGTCATTGTGCCAGTCGGGGCGGTTCCTCCTGTTCGTACTCCCCGTCCACCGGTGCTGGCTCGACCGGGCTGATCCGCACGCGTGCGGCCCGACGCCCGTCGAGCTCGGTCACGGTGAAGCTGTGCCCCAGCGCGAGCACGCTCTCGCCGACCTCCGGCAGCCGGCCCAGCTCGTTGATGACGAAGCCGGCGACTGTCTCGTAGGGGCCCTCGGGCAGCTGGAGCCCGGTGCGGTCCTCGAAGTCCTCGAGGTTGAGCAGCCCGTCGACCTCGACGTCGCCGCCGCGCAGGCTGCGGGCAGGCTCGGCCGCCACGTCGTACTCGTCGTGGATCTCCCCGATCACCTCCTCCATGAGGTCCTCGAGGGTCACGATCCCGTCGGTGCCGCCGTACTCGTCGACGACGATCGCCATGTGATGTCCCTCGCGGCGCATCTCCGACATCGCCGACAGGACCTTCTTGGTGCCCGGCATGAGCTTGACCTCGCGGGCGATCTCACCGACGCGAACGGGCCTCCCGGCCAGGTCGGGCGAGAACAGGTCCCGCACGTGCACGAAGCCGACGACGTCGTCCTGGGAGCCGCGTACGACGGGATAGCGACTGTGCGGGTTGGTCGACGACAGCCGGACCGCCTTGAAGACCGGGGTCGAGGCATCCAGGAAGTCCACCTCCGTGCGGGGCACCATGACCTCGTGCAGCTGCCGCTCGCCGGCCTCGAAGACGTCCTGGATGAGCTGCCGCTCCTCCCGCCCCAGCGTCTCGTGGGCGGCGACGATGTCGCGCAGCTCCTCCTCCGAGATGGTCTCGCGGGCGGCCCTCGGGTCGCCGCCGAAGGCACGAACAATCAGGTCCGTGGACCTCGACAGGAGCCAGATGACCGGCCGGGAGATCCGCGCCACCCGGTCGAGAGTGGGTGCCGCGAGCAGCGACAGGCGCTCGGCCCGCTGCAGGGCGATCCGTTTGGGCGCCAGCTCGCTGACGACCAGCGACAGGTACGTGATGACGAGCGTGACCGCGATGAAGGCGACCCAGTAGGCGGCGTCCTTTGCGTCGTCCGCGCCGTTGGGCGACAGGCCCCAGCGGCGGAGCACCGGCGACAGGTCGTCGGCGAAGGCGGATGCGCCGAAAGCGGCCGACAGGAAGCCGGCCAGCGTGACGCCGATCTGCACGGCGGCGAGGAACCGGTTGGGGTCGGCGTGCAGCTCGGCCACCTTCTGACCCCGGCGGCCCCGCTGGGCGAGGCTTCGGACCTGCCCTTCCCGCAACGAGACCAGGGCGATCTCGGAGCCGGCGAAGAACGCGCCGACCAGGAGGAAGAACAGCACGAGCAGGAAGTTGGCCAACGTTCCGTTCACGGCGTACCGCCGGGGGACGGGCGGTACGCCGGACTAGAGCAGCCGTCCATGCAAAGAGGGTAGAGGACGCCGTCGGTCAGTGACCTGGCCAGCCGGGGCGATGCGCCGCCCAGCGGACTGCGTCAGCCCGCCACGAGGTGCAGGACGAGGGCCTGCTCCGGGGCCAGGACGGGCATCTGCAAACCGACCTCACCGAGGAACCGGCCGGATGCCGCGAACCGGTCGACCTGCGTCCAGTCCGGCGGTTTGGCGTGCATGGTCACCGGTGGGCCGCCGGTGTCCACCGCAGCGACGGTGTAGAGGCGGTCGGGATCGAGACCGGGGAACCGCAGCGGCACCGGGATCTCGGTCGCCGACGTCGCCGTGACGACGTAGGCGAACAGTGCCTCGTCGTGGGACTTCGCAACCACGCCGTGGACCACGCTCGCTGGGTCCGGGTGATCCGCGTGCACCACGGTCCCGGTGTGGAGCAGCTCGCGGTGTGCCTTGTACGACTGCACCAGCCGCGTTAGGGCGCCGAGCTGCTGCTCGTCCAGGGACGTGACGTCCCACTCGATCCCGAAGTGGCCGAAGAGCGCGATGGCTCCGCGGAACGACAGGTCATGGGTGCGGCCCGTCGTGTGGGCGGTCGTCGGGCCGACATGGCTGCCGACCAGCTCCGGAGGCAGCAGCAGCTGCGTCCACCGCTGGATGGTGACCCGCTCCAACGCGTCGTTGGAGTCGCTGGCCCAGACCCGGTCGGCCCGAGCGAGGATGCCGAGATCGACCCGGGCTCCGCCCGAGGCGCACGACTCGATCTCGAGGCCCGGGTGCCGCGCGCGGAGCGCGTCCAGCAGCCGATAGACCGCGAGCGTCTGGACCCGCGCCGCCGGGCGTCCACGATGACCGGCGTCGATCAGGTCCCGGTTGTGGTCCCACTTGAGAAAGTCGATCGCGTGCTCGCCCACCAGCGCGTCGAGGCGGTCGTGGATGTACTGCCACGCCTCGGGCACCGTCAGGTCGAGCACCTGCTGGTGACGCCAGGCGGGCGGCAGCTCCTCGACGTCGTCCCCTGGACGCAGCACCCAGTCCGGGTGCGCCCGGAAGAGGTCGGAGTCGGGGTTGACCATCTCCGGCTCCACCCACAGGCCGAACTCCATCCCGAGGCCGCGCACGTGGGCCACCAGAGGACCCAGCCCGTGGGGCCAGGCTTGCGGGTCGACCGTCCAGTCACCGAGCCCGGCGCGGTCATGGCGCCGCTTCAGGAACCAGCCGTCGTCGAGCACGAACCGCTCGACGCCGATGCGGGCGGCGACGTCGGCGAGCTCCGTCAGCCGGTCGAGCCGATGGTCGAAGTAGACCGCCTCCCAGGTGTTGAGGACGACCGGACGTGGGCGGATCGGGTGGCTGGGCCGCGACCGGATTCTGCGGTGCAGGCGATCGCTGAGACCGTCCAGGCCGTCGCCCGAGAACGCGGCCAGGACCGGCGGTGTCGTGTACTCGTCCCGAGGACCGAGTGCCACCTCCCCCGGCTCGAGCAGCTCGGCCACTCCCAGGACGGCTCGCCCGTCCGGGCGACGCTCGGCGTAGGTCAGCTGGTTGCCGCTCCAGGCGAGGTGCGTGCCCCATACCTCACCGGACCGGTTGCAGAACCCGGCCGTCCCCGCGACGAGGAGCAGGGTGGCGTCATGGCCAGGACGCCCGCCGCGTGACTCGCGCAACCACGTGCCCTGGTTGTCGAACCGGTGCCACTGGGGGTGTCGCTCCCGGGTCCACCGGCCGGTCAGGTCGAGCAGCTGCGTCGCGCGGTCCGGCACCGGAAGGAGGAAGGCGAGCCTGGTCAGCTGGTACGGCTCGTTCCCGAGGTTGCGCAGCGCGTGCGTGCCGGTGAGCGCGCCCTCGTCGTCGAGGACGAGGGTGGTGCGAAGTTCCAGGGCACAAGCTCGGTCGTGACAGGCGAACGTCACCGCGCCCTCGTCCACGGTCACGTTCTCGACCGTCCACCGCGGCGACCAGCCGCGACCATCGCGCGAGCCGATCAGGCCCGGCGTCAGGTGGCCGGCACCGAGGAGACCGGTCGGGATCGGGTCGTCGACGGCGCTTCGTGGCACTGCGGGCGCCCACGCCTCGGGCCCGGGCAGGTCCCGGCCGAGCTCGGCACCCCAGTGCAGCACGACAGGAAGCCCGCGGGCCGGTACCGCCACCACGAGCGAGACCCCGTCGCGGCGCAGGTGCACCGGCGGCCGGCCGCTCACCGACCACTACCAGGACGACGAGGACGGGACAGCGTCATCCCTTCGTCGCGCCCAAAGTCAGACCGGACACGAACTGCCGCTGGAGAACGAAGAACACGATCAGCGGTGGCAGCGCGACCACGATCGACCCCGCGGCGACCAGGTTGACGTCGGTGAAGAACTGGCCGCGCAGGTTGTTCAGCGAGCTGGTGATCGGGAACTTGTCACCGCTCTGAAGGAATGCGGTCGCCCAGAAGAACTCGTTGTAGATCCAGGTCACCTGCAGCGTTGCGAGCGCGGCCAGAGGCGGCCGGCACAGCGGCAGAGTCAGTTGGAAGAACTGGCGAAGGACCGAGGCTCCATCGACCTGTGCCGACTCGTACAGCTCCTTCGGCAGGGTCTTCATGTAGTTACTGAGCACGAACGTGCAGAACCCGGTCTGGAACGCAGTGTTCACCAGGATCAGGGCCCAGTAGCTGTTGAGCATCTCGCCGGAGTCGCTCATGACCTCGGGCAGAGGGATCTCGCGGAACATCCGGTACAGCGGTATGAGCAACGCCTGTTGCGGCAGCAAGTTGGCAGCCAAGAAGATCCCGAGCAGCGTGAGGTTGAGCTTGAACGAGAACCGGGCCAGCACGAAGCCCATGCAGGACGACAGGAACAACGTCAGCGCCACCGCGGGAACGGTGACGTAGATGGTGTTGATGAACTTCTCGGTGAAGTCCGCCCGTTCCCAGGCGGTCGTGTAGTTGTCGAACGTCCAGCCGCCGAAGGACAGGTAGCCGTGCTCCTGCGTGTACTCGTATCGGCGCAGGCTCTGCAGGATCGTGTAGAACAGCGGGAAGAGCCAGAGCAGCGACATCACGATCAGGAAGCCGTGAAGCAGGTAGCGCCGGCCCGGTCGCCTCGTCCCATCCGGAGCAGCCGGCTGCTCCGCCTGAACCGGCGCCGTGGTCGCGGTCACGCTCATCGCCGCTCCTCCTTCATCACGATGCGGAGGTAGATGACGACGAAGACCGACGAGATCGCCAGCATGATCGTGGCGAGCGCCGACCCGAAGCCGATGCGACTTGCCTCGCCCACGATGTTGGAGAACACCAGTGTCGAGATCAGCTCGAGCCCATTACGACCCTTGTTGACCACCCAGACGATGTCGAAGGCGCGCAGGGCCTCGATGAACGTGATGACCAGGACGATGATGTTGATCGGTCGCATCACCGGGAACACGATCCGGAAGAAGGTCTGAGTCTCCGTCGCCCCGTCCACTGTGGCCGCCTCGCGGAGGGACGGGTCGACGGCCTTCAGGCCGGCAAGGTAGAGCAGCATGATGTAGCCGGTCGTCTTCCAGACGACCGCGACGAGGACGGCCCACAGGTTGACGCTCGGGTCGCCGTACCAGTCGGTCGTCCCGCCGGTTACCTCGTTGATGAGCCCCTGGTCCCGGGAGTAGATGAGCTGCCACATGAAGCCCACCAGGGCCAGCGAGAGCACGACCGGGATGAAGAACGACGACTGGTAGAACCTGCCGCCCCGGATCTCCTTGTCGAGCAGCACGGCGAGGAAGACCCCGAGCGGGACGGGGATCAGAAACAGAACCCCGAGCCAGATCAGGTTGTGCTTGATGGCGGGCTCGAACGGCGGGTAGATCGTGAAGATGTTCTTGTAGTTCTCGGTGCCGATCCAGTCGATCGTGTCGATGCCTCCGATGCCCTCCCAGCGGCTGAAGGACAGCACGACGGAAAGGACCCCGGGCACCCAGACCAGCCACAGCACGAGCGCGGTCGGGATGGCCACCATCAGGGTGACGGCGACCCGGTCACCGGTCGACAGTCGGGTGCCGACGCGGCTCCTCGGTTCACCCCTTCGTCGGCCCGTCTTCGCGGCGTCCGGTGCGGGAACGGTGGGCGGTGCCTGAGGAGCCATCGACCCGGTCACCTCTCCTTGCGGAAGCTGTGGTGCGCCAACCGGTCAGACGAAGATCGACTTCTTCTGTTCCTCGATGCTCTTGGTGAGCCCGTCGACGTCGTCGGGATTCTTGATGAAGTCCTGCAGCGCCGGGATCATCACGGTTGACGCGAAGTCGGGCCGGGTGTCCCGGTCGAGGAACTGCGCGATAGACGCCTGCTGCCCGATGAACTCCGCGGCCTTCTGTTGGATCGGCTGCAAGCCGCTCACGTCGGCTTCGGAGTTGGCCCAGATCAGCGGGAAGCCCGCCTCGTTCTGGGCGTTCGCCGCCTCCGGGGACCCGATGTAGGCGAGGAAGTCCTTGGCACCGTCCTCGTTCTTCGGATCCGCCGCCAGGCAGTAGCCGTCGATCGGGGCGTCGATCGCGTCCGCCCCGATGGTGGAGTCGATCTCCGGGAAGTTGAAGAAGTCGACGTCGTCGCGCTCGTCCTCGGGAAACTGCTCGAACATGAACAGGCCGAGGAAGTACATCCCGGACTCGTTGGCGACAACGGTCTGCGCCGCCTCCTCCCAGTCTCGCCCGAGGGGGTCCGGCTGGTGGTAAGGCAGCAGCTCACGCCAGGTGTCGAACACCTTCTTGACTTCGGCGGAGTCCCATGCCTCCTCACCGGCCATCAGGTTGACGTGGTAGTCATAGCCGTTGATCCGCATGTTGAGGATGTCGAACGTCCCCATGGCCGGCCAGCCCTGCTTGTCGGCGAACGCGAACGGTGTGAGCCCGTCGGACTCCATCTGCTGGGCCAGCGCGATCATCTCGTCGTAGGT
>JBOGDX010000014.1:0-16840 GCA_050743225.1 Actinomycetes bacterium
GTACTCGAGCGCGCAGCCGCCGTCCGCGGCGAGGAGCCGGTGCGCCCAGCCGTCGGCGCGCTCGGCCCGAGCCATGACGCGTGCCCGGCCCGCTGCTGCCCCAACGAGCGCGACCCGCAGCGCCCGGCGCTGTGCGGGGCGTGATGGCCGGCACGGACGCGCCGGCGGCGCTGCTAGCGCTGGCCCTCGCCGCGGCCCGGGTGGGCGCCCGCCTCGTCGTGGAGGACCGGCCACCTGGCCTCGGGGTCGCGGCGACCAAGAGCAGCGCGACCGACATCGTCACGGAGATGGACCAGGCCTGCGAGCAGGCGGTGGTGGCGCGGATCCTGGCCGACCGGCCGGACGACGGGTTCCTGGGCGAGGAGGGTGCGTCGCGGGAGGGGACGTCCGGCGTCACCTGGGTGATCGACCCGATCGACGGCACCGTCAACTACCTCTACGAGATCCCGGCATACGCCGTGAGCATCGCGGCGCGGGTCGGCGACGAGATGGTCGCCGGGGTCGTGGTCAACCCGGTCAGCGGAGAGACCTGGTCGGCCGTCCGCGGCGGCGGAGCCTGGCTGGACGGCCGCCCGGTCCGGGTCAACACGCCGCCGGACCTGACGATGGCCCTGGTGGCCACGGGCTTCGGCTACGGGCGGGCCCAGCGGGCCAGGCAGGCGGAGATCCTGCGCACCGTGCTGCCGAGCGTCCGCGACGTACGGCGCGCCGGGGCCGCCTCGCTGGACCTCTGCGCGCTCGCCTGCGGACGCGTCGACGCTTACTACGAGCAGGGGCTCAAGCCGTGGGACCTCGCGGCCGGCGGTCTGGTTGCCGAGGAGGCCGGGGCCGTGGTGGCCGGGCTTCGTGGGGGACCGGCCGGCGAGGCCCTCGTCGTGGCCGCACCGCCCGGGCTGTTCGAGCCCCTCGCGGAGCTGCTCACCCGGCTCGACGCCGACGCCCTCGTGGAGGGCTGACGTGCTCGGCATGCGGGTGACTCGCCAGCGGTGGCGCCGGTGACTCGCCTGGCGCGGATGCCTCGCCCGGCGCGTGGCATGATCGGAGTCCGTTTGCGGTCTAGAAACCGCGATCGGTCTCCACAGTGCCGGGCTGGGGCTCCCGTCGAGTCCCGTCGAGGTCCCGTCGAGCCGGTCTAGGCGACCGTGTGCTCGGAGGCGAGTCGCTCCAGCGACTCCAGCTCCCCGAGGCGCACCTGCGCCAGGTAGTCGTCGCCGTCCTGCTGGGCCTCGGCCAGGGACTGGTTGGCCGACTCCATGCGGGCCTGGATCTCCTGCAGGAACTCGCTCATGACGACCAGCCTCTCACCGTCCTGACCCCCTGACCTACGCGCCGGGGGTCTACCCGCAGGACCCGAGCCCGGAAACCTCCCGGATCGTGCCCCACGTCACAAGGTCCCGGTAGCTGGTACCGGGTGACGTCCGGATGACGGCCCGGTGAACGCACGACCCTCGGGCGGGTCCGAGGTGGACAGACCGTGCGGCGGGCCCCGAGGTGAGGTACGCTCCGCCGTCGCTCGAGCAGGATCGGACCGTAGGAAAACAGTCATCCTGGCCGGGCACAAACCGAGGGAGCGAGGCGTTACACGCGCGCACCGGCCACACCATGACCCGGACCCCCGGCACGACTGACCGACGACTCACCCGATGAACGTGGCTCCACCGCCACCCTCTCGGCGAAGGGGTGACAACTGAGATGGCGACCGACTACGACTCGCCGCGCAAGACCGATGACGAGATGTCCGAAGACAGTCTCGAAGAGCTCAAGGCCCGCCGCGCCGACAAGTCGGCAAGCACTGTCGACGTGGACGAGGCCGACCTCGCCGAGTCGCTCGAGCTGCCCGGAGCCGACCTGTCCAACGAGGAGCTCTCGGTCCGGGTGCTCCCGCGCCAGGCCGACGAGTTCACCTGCTCGCGCTGCTTCCTCGTGCACCACCGCAGCCAGCTCGCCAGGCAGGACGGCGCGCAGCTGATCTGCAAGGAGTGCGCGGCCTGACGGCGGGCAGGCTCGACGCATGACCCCCGTCCCTGACCCGACTGCATCGCGCGGCGATGCCGAGCAGGCTCCGACCACTGGTCCCGCGCCGCTTGTCGGCGAGCTGGTAGCTCGGCTGACCGGGAGCCCGGAGCGCGACCGCACCCGGACGGAGACGGGCCGGGACCTCGGCGCGCTCAGCCGGGCCCTGGTGGGCTCCGCTCGGGCGGCCGGCCGCGCCTCCGTCCTCGGGGGCGGCTGGCTGGTCGACGTACTTGTCGACACGGCCCCGCGAATCCCCGTGCGGGACCTCGCCACACTGCAGAGCCAGCACCCCGGGCTGGACCGCGACGACCTGGCGCAGGCGCTGATCTCCGGTGCCGCCAAGAGCACCGGCGCGGTCGGTGCCGCCGGCGGAGCCCTCGCGGCTGTGCAGTTCACGGCTCCCCCGACGCTGCTGACCACCCCGGTGCAGCTGGCGGCCGAGACCCTGCTCGTCGCCGCCATCGAGGTCAAGCTCATCGCCGAGCTGCACGAGGTGTACGGCGCCGCCATCACCGGCTCGGCCCGGGCCCGGATGCAGGCCTACCTCGTCGCGTGGACCGACCGGCGCGGCATCGACCCATTCGCCCCCGGTGTCCTGCGGGTGTCGCTCGGGGCCGCGGCCAAGAGGTCGCTGCGCAAGCGGCTCGTACGACGGGCCGGGCGCAACCTCTCCACCCTCGGCCCCATGATGTCCGGCGCCGTCGCGGGAAGCGTCGTCAACCACCGGGAGACCCGGCGACTGGGCGCGCAGGTCCGCGACGACCTCCGGCGCCTCAGCTCTCCGCCAGGCTGAGGGGTCTGGCCCGCGCCACCGGCTCAGGGCGTCCGGGGGAACGGCTGCTGCCGGGCGGCCTCGACCGCGTCGGCCAGCGCCTGCGGCCGGCGACTTGCGACGAACCAGTACGGCGTCGGGTCGGCCGGGTCGATGACATCGGCCTGCACCCCGGCCGGGATCCATCCCCGGATCAGGTGGTAGCCCGCCGGGTCGGACGCTGGGCCGCGCACCCGCCGCGACTGCCCCGCGTCCAGCGCCCGCGCCGGTCCGAGCGCGTCGACCGGGATGTGCGCGGGGCCGGCGGTGAGATGACCGTCCTCGACGCGGACCACCGCGCCCGAGCGCGCCAACAGCACCGTGACCAGGCCACCTGGCACTCCCGTAGCAAGCAGGCCGGCCACCGGCCCGAGCGCGGCGTAGAACGACACACCGAGCAGGAGTGCCATGCCCCAACCGGCGGCGTAGAGACTGACCGGTGGGGTCAGCTTCTCGTCGTACGTCCGCACGTCGCTCAGCCTGGCACGCGGGGTTCGGCTGCGTCGGGTCGGCTACCGTGCCCGGATGCCGGGACGGACCGCACCCGCCGCCGGACGGCGGCCCTTCGACCTGATCGCAGCCGACCTGATGGCGGACCAGTTCGAGGGCAACCCGGTGCTCGCGAGCGGGCTCGGTGTCGTCGAGCACGACAGCCGGCTGCCGCACATGTCCGCGGGTGCCGTCGCCGAGCGGGAGGACCGCGAGGACGAGTGGTCCCGGCGCCTGGGCGGTCTCGACGGCGAGGACCTCACCCCGGACGAGCGGATCGACCGCGACCTGGCGCTGATGGTCCTCCGCGGTCGCGCCCTGCAGCGGACCTGGGCGGACTGGCGGCGCAGTCCGGACCACTACGCCGGCGTGGCCCTGTCCGCCGTGTTCGGCCTCCTGATCAACCGGTTGCGACCGGAGCCGGAGCTCGCCGACGCCGTCACGGCCCGACTGCGTGCGACCCCCGCCCTGCTCGATCAGGGGATCGCCAACCTCGACCCCGACCACGCGCATCCCGCGCTGCTGCGCCGGTCGCTGGGCCAGATCGGCGCCGGTGCGGCGTATGCCCGGTCGGTCGCGGGCGAGATCGGCGACGAGGCGTCCCGGCCCTCGGTCGCCGAAGCGGGTGAGGTCGCCGCGCAGGCGTTCGAGCGCTTCGGCGCACACGTCGAGGCACTCGTCGAGAAGGCGAACGGGGAATGGGCGATCGGCGAGGAGCGCTATGACGCCCTCCTCGCACACGCGGAGGGCCTGTCATTCGGCACGCGGGCGTTGCGGGACAAGGGCCTCGCCGCCTACGACGAGCTGGCCGAGGACATGCGCGGGAGGGCGCGCACCCTGCGCGGAGGGGACGACTTCCTTGCCCTTCTGCAGGACTTCAACGACGACCACCCCGAGACGCCCGAGGACATGCTGGCCCTCTACCAGGAGGCCACTGTGGCCGCGCGGGAGTTCTGCGTCGAGCGCGACCTGGTGACGATGCCGGCCGGGGAACGATGCGTCGTCGCGCCGTCGGCACCGTTCACCCGAGCGATGCTCGCCGTCGCGCACTACATGCAGCCGCCGCCCTTCGCCCCCGCGAGCACAGACGGCCCCCGGCCCGGACACTTCTTCGTTCCCTACCCGCCGGACGACGCGACGCCGGAGCAGGTTGCCGCCCGGCTGGCCACCAACAACAGGCACGGCGCCTGGTCCATCGCCGTCCACGAGGCCTACCCCGGGCACCACTGGCATTTCGCGTGGCTGGCCGCGAACGCCTCCGCAGGCGGCGCCCGGCCCCTGCGGTTCGTGTTCGGGTCGACGTACTTCGTGGAGGGTTGGGGCCTCTACGTCGAGGACCTGCTGCGGCGGGAGGGCTTCTTCCGTACGCCGGAGCAGGAGCTGTGCCAGCGCGACTACCGGCTCTTCCGGGCCGCCCGGATCATCGTGGACACGTCGCTGCACCTGGGGGAGATGACGATCGACGAGGCCGTGGACTTCATGGCCACTCGGACCTCGCTCTCGCGCGAGACGGCGCACGCCGAGGTCCTGCGCTACTGCGCCTGGCCGACCCAGGCGTCCTCGTACCTCACCGGCGCGCTGGAGATCGACCGGATGCGCCGCCGCTGGGAGGCCGAGTCCCGCGGGTCGCTGCGCGAGTTCCACGACCGGGCGGCAGGGTCCGGTCGGCTGCCGATCGGACTGGTGGAGCGCGCGCTGTTCGACTGACCCCGGTCGCAGCTCCTCGGTAGGGTCGTCGGCCGTGATCCCCGACGATTTGGCCGGACCGGTCGACGTGCTGGTGCGCCGGCTCGACCCCGACGTGCCGCTCCCGACGTACGCCCATCCCGGCGACGCGGGCGCGGACCTCGCCGCCGCCGAGGACGTCGAGCTCGGGCCGGGTGAGCGCGCCATGGTCCGCACCGGTGTGGCCCTCGCGCTGCCGGACGGCTACGCCGCGTTCGTCCACCCCCGGTCGGGGCTTGCCCACCGTTTCGGGGTCGGCATCGTGAACGCCCCCGGGACGGTCGACGCGGGCTACCGGGGCGAGGTCAAGGTGCTCCTCGTCAACCACGACCCTCACGAGACGGTTCGGCTGCGGCGTGGGGATCGGATCGCGCAGCTGGTCGTCCAGCGGGTGGAGCGCGCGCGCTTCCACGAGGTGGACGTGCTGCCGGGGTCGGCGCGGGGCGAGGGGGGACACGGGTCGACGGGTGGCTGGAGCGGCGACGTCCGGAGCGAGGGACGAGCGTAGGCGGAGCGCGACGCGAGGTTGGAACAGAGTGCGACCGTAGGCTGTGTTCGGTTACCCAGGCAGTGCAGGCCAGTGCATTCAGTGAGACCGAGACAGAGGTGTGAGCGTGTTCCGACGCCGGCGGCGTGACGGAAGCGGCGACGAGCAGGCAGGGCCGGTCGAGTCCGTAGCCGACTCCGCTGCGCCCGAAGACGCCGCGGAGTCCCCCGACGGGGGTGCGCACGCGGAGCAGGCGGACGACACCGATCCTCTCGCCGGTCGGCACCGAGGCCGTGTCGAGGCTCCGCCCGTCGGGCGGGAGGACGGGCCGTGGGACCTCTCGGAGGTCGCTGACCCGGCCGCCGGAGGCCGGGTGGACCTGGGCGGGATGTGGTTGCCCGGGCGCGCTGGTCTCGAGGTGCGCATCGAGGCCGACCAGGCGACCAGCCAGGTGGTCGCGGTGACCTTGGTCCTGGGCGACAGCGCGTTGCAGGTGCAGCCGTTCGCGGCGCCGAAGAGCGAGAGCATCTGGGGGGAGGTCCGCGACGAGATCCGCGCCGGCATCACGAAGCAGGGGGGTACGGCGGACGAGGTGACCGGTCCGCTCGGCACCGAGCTGCGGACCCGGGTGCCGGTGCGGGCCCAGGACGGCAGCACCGGTGTCCAGCCCGCCCGCTTCGTCGGGGTCGACGGGCCGCGTTGGTTCCTGCGCGGCGTTCTGACCGGACGCGCCGCCGTCGAGGATGGCGCGGACGAGGAGCTCGTGTCGATCTTCCGCGAGGTCGTGGTCGTACGTGGCGAGGGGCCGATGGCGCCGCGCGATCCGATTCCGCTGTCCCTTCCCGCGACGCCGGCGGCTCCGCCCACTGACGAAGCTGACAATGCCGACCAAGGTTCGGGCGAGCGTCCGCGATCGGGTGAGGACCTGAACCCGTTCGAGCGTGGCCCGGAGATCACCGAGATCCGCTGACGCGGTCGCGGCCACCCGCGACGTCGTTCGGGCATACGCTGGTCGGCATGGGTCAGTCACCGGGCGTGCTGCGCCGGGCGGTCAACCGCCTCGCGACCTCCGCGAAGGAGCACGAGGCGGCCGAGCTGCAGAAGGACTGCGTCGATGTCGGCGCCACGCTGATCTCCGAGCTGCCTGACCGGGAGCGGGTCCGGGTGGCGGGCACCCTGCGCACCGTCACGTTGCGCCCGCGCGCCGGGGTCCCAGCGCTGGTCGCGGAGCTCTACGACGGCAGCGGGTCCATCTCGCTCGTCTGGCTCGGGCGTCGGCAGATCCCGGGGATCGAGCCCGGTCGGGCGATGGTGTGCTTCGGCCGGGTGACCCGCGACGGTGAGCACCCGGTCATCTTCAACCCGCGGTACGAGCTGCGCCCGGCCGGGGCCGAGTGAGCGAGCCGCACGAGCTGGTCCGCACCGGGGTGTCGCGTGAGGACGGCGGCGGCGACACCTCGCCGTCGGCGCCCGAGCTCCCCAGAGTCGACGCGACGACCGTCGAGGAGGTCGTCCGGGCCCGGCTGTCGGAGGCTCTCGGGGGCCGGCGCGGCATGTTCGAGGGCGCCGTGCCCACGATCGGGTTCACGGCGACGTACGTCTCGACGCGCGAGCTGCGCCTTGCCCTCGGCGTCGGCATCGGGCTGGCTGTGGTGCTGCTTCTCGTCCGGATCCTGCAGCGGCAGCCGGTGCAGTTCGTCGTCAACAGCCTGGTGGGAATCGCGATCGCCGCCGTCTTCGCGTCGCGGTCGGGCCGTGCGGAGGACGTGTTCCTGCCGGGCATCCTCTACAACGCGGCGTACGCCGTCGGCCTGTCGTTGTCCGTCCTCGTCCGGTGGCCGCTCGTCGGGCTGATGATCGGGTCGGTGACGGGCAACCTCACGTCGTGGCGGTCCGACCGGGGTGTCGTCCGGTTGTGCAGCCGGCTCACCTGGGTGCTGGTGCTGCCGTGCGCTCTCCGGGTGGCGGTGCAATACCCCCTGTACCTGGCGGGAGAGGTCGGGTGGCTCGGCGTCAGCAAGATCGCGCTCGGCTGGCCGGTCCAGGTCGCCGCCCTCGCCGCGATGGTCTACCTGCTGGCGCGCGGCCGGACCCCACTGGTCGAGCAACCGGCCCCGCCCGGTCCCGGTGCCCCGGCCTGAAGTCGCGGGATCCGCGGGCTCAGCGGACGTGCGGGGCGAGGAGCTCCTCGAGGGCATGTCCCATGTCGGGCGTCGCCACGAACAGCAGCTCGTCGCCGGCCTCGAGAGGGTCGTCGGGACTGGGCGGGATCGGCCGGCCCTCCCGGATGATCGCGACGAGCGTGGTGTCCTGCGGCCAGTCCACGTCGCCGACGCGGGTGGCGACCACCGGCGAGTCGGCGGGCAGGGTCAGCTCCAGCATGTCGGTGTTGGACTGCTGGAAGGTGAAGATCCGGACGAGGTCGCCGACGCTGACGGCTTCCTCCACGAGGGCCGTCATCAGCCGCGGCATCGATACCGCGACGTCGACACCCCAGGCCTCGTCGAACATCCACTCGTTCTTGGGGTTGCTGACCCTGGCGACGGTGCGCGGCACGCCGTACTCGGTCTTGGCCAGCAGCGAGACGACGAGGTTCACCTTGTCGTCGCCGGTCGCCGCCACGACCACCTGGCACTCGTGCAGTCCCGCCTCCTCGAGCGAGGTGATCTCGCAGGCGTCGGCGAGCAGCCACTCGGCGTCGGGCACTGATGATCGCTTGATCGCTTCCGGCGTCTTGTCGATGAGCAGGACCTCGTGGCCGTTCTCCAGCAGCTCCCGGGCGATCGAGCGGCCCACGCTGCCCGCGCCGGCGATGGCTACCCGCATCTAGCTGCCCTCCGCTTCACGCCCGGGTCCTCGCCGGAACCCTGCCTCGACGGCGTCGGCCTCGGCGTCGCGCATGACCACGTGGACGATGTCGCCGTCCTGCAGGACGGTGTCGTCCCCCGGGAGCAGACCTTCACCGAGCCGGGTGAGGAAGGCGATCCGCGCCCCCGAGGCTTCCTCGAGACGACTGAGGCGTTCCCCGATCCAGCCGGGGTCGACCGCCACCTCGGCGAGCCGGATCGTCCCGCTCGGGTCCCGCCACTCGGGCTCGGCGCCGTGGGGGAGCAGCCGGCGCATCATCTGGTCGGCCGTCCACCGGACGGTTGCCACCGTCGGGATGCCGAGGCGCTGGTAGACCTCCGCGCGACCCGGGTCGTAAATGCGGGCGACGACCTTGTCGACGCCGAACGTCTCCCGGGCGACTCGCGCCGCGAGGATGTTCGAGTTGTCGCCGCTGCTGACCGCGGCGAAGGCCTGGGCCTGCTCGATGCCGGCCTCGCGCAGCGTGTCGCGGTCGAACCCGATGCCCGTGACCCGGCGACCGGTGAAGCCCTGCCCGAGCCGGCGGAACGCGGCCTCGTTGGCGTCGATCACCGCCACCGTGTGGTTCTGCGACTCGAGGATGTGCGCGAGCGTCGACCCGACCCGGCCGCAGCCCATGATCACGAAGTGCACGAGGTCGACGCTAGCGCAGAGGTCGTGGCCCTCGGGGTCCGGACGCTAAGGGGCACCCGCAGCCCCTAGCATCTCGCGATGTGACTGAGGTGACGGACGCCGTCAAGCGGCTGCTGCTCGGGCGGGCCATGCGCAGCGACCGTCTCCACGAGACTCTGCTGCCCAAGCGCGTCGCGCTGCCGGTGTTCGCCAGCGACGCGTTGTCGTCGGTGGCCTACGCCCCGGACGAGGTGTTCCTGACGCTGGGCATCGCCGGGCTGACGGCGTACACGTTCTCCTGGAAGGTCGGCCTGGCGGTCGCGTTCGTCATGCTGGTCGTTGTCGCGTCCTACCGGCAGAACGTGCATGCCTACCCCAGCGGCGGCGGGGACTACGAGGTGGCCACTGTCAACCTCGGTGCGCGGCCGGGTCTGACGGTCGCCAGCGCCCTGCTGGTCGACTACGTGCTCACGGTCGCGGTCTCCATCTCGTCGGCGTCGCAGTACGCCGCTTCAACGATCGACGCCTTCCAGGGGCACGAGGTGCTGGTGGCGGTCACCGCCGTCGTCCTGCTCATGTCCGCCAACCTGCGTGGCGTACGGGAGTCGGGGACGGCGTTCGCCATCCCGACGTACGCGTTCATGGCGGCCATCCTGGGCATGGCGCTGTGGGGCTTCGGCCGCCACTTCTTCGGCGAGCTGCCCGACGTGGCCAGCTCCCGGTTCGAGCTCGAGCCGGAGCACGGCTGGGAGGGGGGCATCACCGGGCTCGCCGGCGCCTTCCTGTTGCTGCGCGCCTTCTCCTCCGGGTGCGCGGCGCTCACCGGTGTGGAGGCGATCAGCAACGGTGTGCCGGCGTTCCGGAAGCCAAAGTCAAGGAACGCCGCCACGACGCTGCTCCTGCTGGGCAGCATCGCGGTCACGATGCTGACGAGCATCATCGTGCTGGCGAAGGTCATGAACATCCGCTACGCCGAGAACGTGGTCGATCAGTTGCGGCTCGACGGCGAGGCGGGGGAGGCGACCAGCGCCGGGGTGCGCTTCCCGAACGGCGAGACGTACGTCCAGGACCCGGTGATCGGCCAGCTCGCCAAGGCCATCTTCGACAACGTGCCGCTGATGGCCGCCGTCGTGACCACGGTCACCGGACTGATCCTGGTGCTGGCGGCCAACACGGCGTTCAACGGCTTCCCGGTGCTCGGCTCGATCCTGGCCCAGGACCGCTACCTGCCGCGGCAGCTGCACACCCGTGGCGACCGGCTGGCCTACAGTAACGGCATCGTCATCCTGGCGGCGTTCGCGATCCTGCTGATCGTCGCCTTCGACGCGGAAGTAACCCGGCTGATCCAGCTCTACATCGTCGGCGTCTTCGTCTCGTTCACGCTGAGCCAGACCGGCATGGTGCGTCACTGGACGCGGCTGCTGCGCACCGAGCAGGACCCGGCGGTGCGGGCGCGGATGATCCGCAGTCGCATCATCAACGCGGTCGGTCTGTCGGTGACCGGTCTCGTTCTCGTCGTGGTGCTCATCACCAAGTTCCTGCTCGGCGCCTGGATCGCGATCGCCGCGATGGTCGTCCTGTTCGCGCTCATGAAGGGCATCCGCAGTCATTACGACGCGGTCGCCCGCGAGCTCGTCGTCGACGAGGACGAGGGGACGATGCTCCCCGCCCGCAGCCACGTGATCGTCCTCGTGTCGAAGATCCACAAGCCGACGATGCGGGCGGTCGCCTACGCCAGGGCCATGCGGCCGACGACGTTGGAGGCCGTGACGGTCAACGTCGACCCCGGCGAGACGCGGGCGCTGCAGGAGGAGTGGAACCGGCGGGCCATCCCGGTGCAGCTGAAGGTGCTCGACTCGCCCTTCCGCGAGGTCACCGACCCGGTCATCGACTATGTCCGTGGCCTGCGCAGCGGCAGCCCGCGCGACCTGGTGACGGTGCTCATCCCGGAGTACGTCGTCGGGCACTGGTGGGAGCACTTCCTGCACAACCAGAGCGCGCTACGCCTCAAGGGTCGCCTGCTGTTCACTCCCGGCGTGATGGTGACCAGCGTCCCGTGGCAGCTGGCCAGCTCGGCCGGTCTTGAGGACCGGCCCGAGGGCATCGCCCCCGGTGCGGTCCGCCGCGGCGAGCCCGGCGGCGGGGACGGGACGAGCTGAGCGACCGTCCCGACGTACCGCCGCCGCCGTCGCCGTCAGCGGTCGGCGCCTCGCTCACTCTCGTCGTGGGACCGGTCGCACACGGCGGTCACTGCATCGCCCGGCACGAGGGCCGCGTCGTCTTCGTCCGCCATGCGCTGCCCGGGGAGCGGGTGCGCGCGGTGGTGACCGAGGGTCGGGACCGGTCGTCCTACTGGCGGGCCGACGCTGTCGAGGTTCTCGAGGCGTCGCCGGACCGGGTGACGCCGCCCTGCCCGTGGGCCGGTCCGGGACGCTGCGGGGGCTGCGATCTCCAGCACGTCCGGTTGGACGCGCAGCGGTCGCTGAAGGCGGCGGTCGTGCGCGAGCAGCTGTCCCGGTTGGCCGGGATCGACGCCGAGGTCACGGTCGAGGAGGTTGCGGGCGCACCCGACGGGCTCGGCTGGCGGACCCGGGTGCACTGGGCGGTGGACGACTCGGGCCGGGCCGGGCTTCGGCGGCACCGCTCGCACGAGGTCGTGCCGGTCGACCGGTGCCACATCGCGCACCGGCTGGTGGACGACGCCGGCGTGACGCGGCGGTCGTGGCCGGGACTGTCCTCGGTCGAGGTGGCCGCATCGGTGGCGACCGACGAGGTGCTGGTGCTCCCCGACGGGGTCGGCGCTGGTGCGGTGACCGAGGTGGCGGGCAACCGCTCCTTCCGGGTCACGGGCGGCGGGTTCTGGCAGGTGCACCCGGGTGCCGCTGCGGCGCTGCTGTCCGCCGTGCTCGACGGGTTGGAACCACGGCCGGGGGAGTCGGCGCTCGACCTCTACTGCGGGGTCGGGCTGTTCGCGGCCGCCCTGTCCGAGCGGGTCGGCGCGGGCGGCCGGGTGACCGCCGTCGAGTCGGACCGGCACGCCGTGGCCGACGCGCGACACAATCTGGCCGACCTGCCGAACGTACGGCTGGAGAAGGGTCGGGTCGACCCCGTGCTGCGCCGCCTGCGGCTTCGCCGGGCGGACCTCGTCGTCCTCGACCCCCCACGGTCCGGCGCCGGGCGGTCGGTGGTGTCACTGCTGTCTCGGGTCCAGGCGCGGCGGATCGCCTATGTGGCGTGCGACCCGGCGGCGCTGGCGCGTGATGTGTCGTGGTTCGCCGAGCAGGGGTACGCCCTCACGGCTCTGCGGTCGTTCGACCTGTTTCCCATGACCCACCACGTCGAGTGCGTGGCCGTGCTCGAGCCGTCCGGCGCGGCCGGCGGCGTCAGCGGGCGATCATCGTCGCCTGCATGAGCGCGACCGGTCGGTCGGGGTGGCCGTCGCGGACCGCCACGACCTCGGCCTGGCAGACGCTGAGCGTGCGGCCGGACCGCACCACGCGCGCGTCGGCGCGGAAGAGGTCGCCGATCCCGGGCGCGAGCAGGTTCACCTTGAACTCCACGCTCAGGACGTCGCTGCCCTCGGGCATGAGGCTCAGTGCGGCGTAGCCGCAGGCCGAGTCCGCGACCGACGTGAGCACGCCGGCGTGCAGGAAGCCGTTCTGCTGGCACAGGTCCTCCCGCCACGGCACCTCGATCGCGACGTGACCGGGCTCGACGACTGTCGCGGTGGCACCCAGCAGACGCAGGAACGACTGGCTGTCGAGGCTGGCGCGGACGGTGGGCTCGGCGTCGTACGGCGGGGAGGTCACCCGAGTCATCTTGCCGAGCGGCGCCGTCACCTCGCTGACCGCCGCTGCTTCAGCAGGCGCAGACCCGCCTCAGCAGGCGTGCAGGCCTGCTGAGGTGTCCGCCTGGCTGCCATACGTGGTCGACTCCGCTGGGGCGGAAGGGTGGCGGAGTGGACAGGTATCTTGATGTCGAGATATCTTGTCGGGGGCCGGACGGGGTGCCTGCTCGACGGGGGGCAGGATGAGGACACGGGTCCTCGCGGGTCCGCCGGCGAGCCGCGCGGTCCGGTGCGGTGAGACGAGAGGAGATGGTCGTGGCGAGCGCAACGCAGGACAGCTTCGGAGCCAAGGACGAGCTCGAGGTCGGAGGCACGTCGTACGAGATCTATCGGCTCGACGCCGTCGACGGCTCCGCCGACCTGCCCTTCTCGCTGAAGATCCTGCTGGAGAACCTGCTGCGGACCGAGGACGGCGCGAACGTCACGGCCGACCACATCCGGGCGCTTGCGAGCTGGGACCCCCAGGCCGAGCCGGACACCGAGATCCAGTTCACCCCCGCTCGGGTCGTGATGCAGGACTTCACCGGCGTCCCGTGCATCGTCGACCTGGCCACCATGCGCGAGGCGGTCGAGGAGCTGGGCGGCAACCCGTCGAGGATCAACCCGCTCGCGCCGGCCGAGCTGGTGATCGACCACTCGGTGATCGCCGACCTCTTCGGCACGCCGGACTCCTTCGCCCGCAACGTCGAGCTGGAGTACCAGCGCAACGTCGAGCGCTACCAGTTCCTGCGCTGGGGCCAGACCGCGTTCGACCAGTTCAAGGTCGTGCCGCCCGGAACCGGCATCGTGCACCAGGTCAACATCGAGTACCTCGCCCGCGTCGTCTTCGGAGCAACCACCCCAAGGGGAGGTACGCCGCAGGCGTACCCCGACACGCTGGTGGGAACCGACTCGCACACCACGATGGTCAACGGGCTCGGCGTCCTGGGCTGGGGGGTCGGCGGCATCGAGGCCGAGGCCGCGATGCTCGGCCAGCCGGTGTCGATGCTCATCCCGCGCGTCGTCGGGTTCAAGCTCTCCGGCGAGCTGCCGGAGGGCGCCACGGCAACCGACCTGGTCCTGACGATCACCGAGATGCTGCGCAAGCACGGCGTGGTCGGGAAGTTCGTCGAGTTCTACGGAGCTGGCGTCTCGGCGGTGCCGCTCGCGAACCGAGCCACGATCGGCAACATGAGCCCGGAGTACGGCTCCACGGTCGCCATCTTCCCGATCGACGACGAGACCGTCCGCTACCTGCGGATGACCGGTCGCGACGAGAAGCAGGTCGAACTCGTCGAGGCCTACGCGAAGGCGCAGGGCTTGTGGCACGCCCCCGGACGGGATGACACGGCCGAGCCCCGATTCTCCGAGCAGATCGAGCTGGACCTCGGCAGCGTGGTGCCCTCGATCGCCGGGCCGAAGCGCCCGCAGGACCGGGTGGCCCTCTCCGACGCGAAGGCAGGGTTCCGCAACTCCATCACCGACTACGCCAGCGGCGACGCCCCGGAGCACACCGGCGTGGACGAGTCATCGGACGAGTCCTTCCCGGCGAGCGACGCGCCCGCCTACCACGGCGCCAACGGCGCGGGCTCCCCGCACGGCGCCCCCGACCACGGTGAGCTCCGGCGCCCGTCGAACCCGGCCACCGTGACGCTCGACGGCGACGAGGTCGAGGTCGACCACGGGCACGTGGTGATCGCCGCCATCACCTCGTGCACCAACACGTCCAACCCGTCGGTGATGATCGGTGCCGCGCTGCTGGCCAAGAACGCGGTCGAGCGGGGTCTGCAGCGCAAGCCGTGGGTGAAGACCACGCTGGCGCCGGGCTCCAAGGTCGTCATGGACTACTACGACCGCGCCGGCCTGACGCCGTACCTCGACAAGCTCGGCTTCCACCTCGTCGGCTACGGCTGCACGACGTGCATCGGCAACTCCGGGCCGATCATCCCCGAAGTGAGCGAGGCGGTGAACGCCAACGACCTCGCGGTGGTGTCGGTGCTCTCCGGCAACCGCAACTTCGAGGGCCGGATCAACCCCGACGTGAAGATGAACTACCTCGCGTCGCCCCCCCTGGTCGTTGCCTACGCGCTCGCCGGCTCGATGGACATCGACATCACCTCGGAGCCGCTCGGCCAGGACAGCGACGGCAAGGACGTGTTCCTCGCGGACATCTGGCCCTCCAGCCAGGAGATCCAGGAGGTCGTCGACGCGGCCGTGGCCTCGGAGATGTTCAGCCGGGACTACGCCGACGTCTTCGCCGGGGACGAGACCTGGCAGAACCTGCCCACCCCGACCGGGAGCACGTTCGAGTGGGACGGCGACTCGACGTACGTCCGCAAGCCGCCGTACTTCGAGGGCATGCCGGCGCAGCCGTCCCCTGTCACCGACATCGAGGGCGCCCGCGTTCTCGCAAAGCTCGGGGACTCGGTCACGACGGACCACATCAGCCCGGCCGGATCCATCAAGGCCGACTCGCCCGCCGGCGCGTACCTGCAGGAGCACGGCGTCGACCGCCGCGACTTCAACTCCTACGGCTCTCGCCGCGGCAACCACGAGGTGATGATCCGCGGGACGTTCGCGAACATCCGCCTGCGCAACCTCATCGGAACCCGGGCCGACGACATTCCAGCGGGTGGCTTCACCCGCGACTTCACCAACGGCGGAGAGGTCACCACGATCTACGACGCCGCGCAGCACTACGCCCAGGCGGGCACTCCGCTGGTGGTCCTGGCCGGCAAGGAGTACGGCTCGGGCTCCTCCCGCGACTGGGCTGCCAAGGGCACCGCGCTGCTCGGCGTGCGCGCCGTCATCGCCGAGTCCTACGAGCGGATCCACCGGTCGAACCTCATCGGGATGGGCGTGCTGCCGTTGCAGTACATGGACGGGGAGAGCGCCGAGTCGCTCGGGCTGACCGGCGAGGAGGAGATCTCGGTCAGCGGCGTCACCGCGCTCAACGAGGGCACGACCCCCCGCGAGGTGACGGTGCGCGCCGGGGACAAGGAGTTCTCTGCCCGCCTGCGGATCGACACGCCGGGGGAGGCGGACTACTACCGCCACGGCGGGATCCTGCAGTACGTCCTGAGGTCGCTGCTGGCGGCGTGACTCTCGGCGCGGGGTGTCCCGGTCTGCGCGGATCTGCCCGGGACTCCTCGGCCTCCGCCAGTCTGCGCGACCGCCATCTTTACCGACTTGTGTCTTCCAGGTGAACGGAAGGCTGAGTACGTTGTGGGCCACAACATACCGTTCTGGTGGCGCGGTGGCGGGCCCGGACGGTCCCCTCGGCGGAAGGCTCCTCGACATGCGTATGCGAAAGATCGCGGTGGCCGGCCTGGCGGTCCTGCCGCTCGTGCTCGCCGCGTGCGGCGGCGACGACTCAGGCGACGGCGGCGACTCCGGCACCTCCGGTGAAGGCGGCGGCAAGGTCGGGGTGATCCTGCCCGACGCCGCGTCGTCGCCGCGGTGGGAGAACAACGACCGGCCCGCCCTCAAGGAGGCCATCGAGGCGGCCGGCTACGAGGCGATCATCCAGAACGCGTCGAAGGACGTGACCAAGTTCGCCTCGCTCTGCGACTCGATGATCAACCAGGCTGTGAATGTCCTGATGATCGTCAACCTGGACTCCGAGAGCGGTGCCGCCTGCGAGAAGAAGGCCAAGGACGCCGGCATCCCGAGCATCGACTACGACCGGCTGACGTTGGGCGGGTCCGCCGACTACTACGTGTCCTTCGACAACGTGCAGGTCGGCCGGCTGATGGGTGAGGGCCTGATCGGGTGCCTCGACGCCGCAGGCAAGACCCAGGCAAACATCGTCTACATCAACGGCGACCCCACGGACAACAACGCCGCGCTGTTCAAGTCCGGCTACGTGGAGGCGCTGAAGCCGAAGATCGACTCCGGCGACTACAAGCTGGTCGGTGACCAGACCGGGAAGTGGGACGCAACCGTCGCCCAGACCACGTTCGAGCAGCTTTTCACCCAGAACAACGGTGAGGTCGACGGCGTCATC
>JBOGDX010000015.1:0-16434 GCA_050743225.1 Actinomycetes bacterium
GTGGGGGACAGCGCCGCACGGAGCCGGGAAGGTCGTCTGGTTCGAGCTCGACCTGCCGGTCTAGTGCTCAGGCGGCGCGAGGCCGCTGCCGCCCGGGGCGGGTCCGCCGGTGCCGGTGCGGACCGGCCACGCCGGTGCCGGCGCTCCGGCGGGTCGGGGGGCGAGAGCCCTGCCTGTCGTACGACGGGATCGCAGCGCGCGCGGCGACGACTTCCACGGGCTCGCCGGACTCGGCCAGCTTGCGCACCGGTCCCGAGCTCGGACCGGCCTCGACCGGGTCGACGTCGACGCCGGCGCGGGCGAACAGCTGGCGTGACGCCTTGACCTGCTCGGGCGAGAGGACCGAGACGACGACGCCCGACGCACCCGCGCGGGCGGTGCGGCCGGACCGGTGCAGGTAGTCCTTGTGGTCGCTCGGCGGGTCGGCGTGCACCACCAGGTCGACGTCGGTGATGTGGATGCCCCGGGCGGCGACGTCGGTGGCGACGAGCACCCGGGACTGGCCGCGGGTGAACGCGTCCAGCGCGCGCTGGCGCTGCCCTTGCGTGCGGTTGCCGTGGATCGCCAGCGCGTCGACGCCCAGCCGGCCGAGCTGCTTCACCAGGCGGTCGGCGCCGTGCTTGGTCCGGACGAAGAGCAGGGTGCGCGCGGGACGGGCCGCGATCTCGGCGAGGACACCGACCTTGTGCTCGTGGCGGACCACGAGGGCGCGGTGCTCCATGGTGGTGACGTGCGACTCGGCGGCGTCGACCGCGCGTGCCACCGGGTCGGTGAGGTAGCTCCGGACGAGCCGGCCGACCGCCCCGTCGAGGGTCGCCGAGAACAGCAGGCGCTGTGATCCGGCGGGAGTCATGTCGAGCAGCCGGGTGACGTCGGGCAGGAAGCCCATGTCGGCCATGTGATCGGCCTCGTCGAGGACGCACACCTCGATCTCCGCGAGGGTGCAGGCGCGACGCTGGATCAGGTCGAGGAGCCGGCCCGGGGTGGCGACGACCAGGTCGACACCGCGCTCCAGGGTCGCGATCTGCCGGCCCAGCGGGGCACCGCCGAACACCGCGACTGTCTTGACGCCGATGGCGTGGCCGAGCGGCTCGAGGGCGTCGCGCACCTGCAGTGCGAGCTCACGGGTCGGGACGAGGACGAGCCCGCGGGGGGTCTTCGACGCCGAGCGGGTCCCGCTGAGCCGGACCAGCATCGGCAGGCCGAAGGCGAGCGTCTTGCCGGAGCCGGTCTGCGCCCGGCCGAGCACGTCGTGGCCGCCGAGGGCGTCGCCGAGGGTCGCGGCCTGGATCGGGAAGGCGGTGCGGATGTCCCGGCGCTCGAGCGCGGTGACGAGCCGCTGGGGCAGGCCCAGCTTGGCGAACGACGTCTCGGCCGGCGGGGGACTCTGCGCGGCTGCCTGCCCGAACCATGTCTCGAGCTCGTTGTGCGCCGAGCGGGTCGTGGATTGACGGTTGGGCGATTGACGGTTGGGCGATTGACGGTTGGGCTTCGCCTGGCGGCGACGGGCGTGCGAGGACACGAAAAGGGCTCCGTTGCGGTTGGTCAGGCCGCGCCGGAGGGCTGCGCCGCGCAGGACACCGCCCGGCTGGGCAGCCACCTGTCGGGAGCTCGTCTCGTGGAACGACCTCGCGGGCAACTCGCCCGCGGAGTGGTGACAAGGACGCCACCTGGGTACGCCCACATCCTACCGGCCGGTGACCGGCCGCCACGCCATCAACCGGTCCGCAACGCTGTGTCGCTTGTCACCCCCAGCGGACCTCGAGCGACAGCGAAAATGATCACGTGCGCGTGATCCATGTCCGCCGGGCTAGCCGAATTTCGCGCTGTCGGGGGCAAATGATCACGCTAGCGTGATCATTTTCGAGCTCTCGCGGGCTGACCTGCTCAGCGCAGCGACGCGCAGCCGATGCACCGCGTCGCCCACGGCAGAGCCTCCAGGCGGTCCGGCGCGATGGGGCCGCCGCACTTGTCGCAGGTGCCGTAGGAGCCGTCGCCGAGCTTCTCCTCCGCGCGGCGGACGTCGGCCAGCATCTCCCGGAGGAGGTCGTGGGCGGCGACCTGCGCCAGCCGCTCGACCGCGACACTGGTGCCGTCGCCGACCCGCTTGCCGAACGAGATGTCGGCGGTGTCGGGAGGTTCCGCCGAGAGGCCTTCCAGCTCCGCCTCGAGCTCGCTGCGCTTGCTCGCCAGCGCGACCGCGACGTCGGTCAGGTCCCCGGCGTCGCCGAGGTCCCGCGGGCCGGACGTGTCGCTCACGACGTACGGAACGTGGCGAGGAAGACGGTGCGTCCCTCGCCGGCGGACTCGCGGCGCACCTCGAGCAGCACCGGGACCTCGGTGCCGTCACGACGCAGCGCGGGGACGCTGACCTCGCGGTCGAGGATGCGCGTCTCACCGGTGAGCAGGTGCAGGGTGAACGACGCGATGTGGGCCTCTCGCAGGCGCTCCGGGATGACGGCCGCGATGCGGCGCCCGATCAGGTCGTCGTCCCAGCCGAGCAGGTCGAGGGCGGCGGGGCTCGCGGCCACGATGCGGTTGACGTCGTCGGCGGCGACCACCGCGTCGGTCGCCGTCCGGACGGCGGTCGGGTCCCAGTCGACCGGCGGCATCGCGGCGGGCGGGGACTCCGGCGCCAGGCCGGGCCACGGCTCCGGCGCAGCACCATCAGCCTGAGCCCGCACTTGTGCGCAGAACCACCGGCGCAGCACCCGGACCTCAGGCTGGGTCGGCGGGGCCAGTGTCTGTCCCTGTTCGGCCTGTGCCTGCACGTGCTCGAGGAGGGTGTCCAGCTCGGCGAAGTCGGAGACGGCTTCGTGTCGCAGCGGCAGGTCCAGGTCGACGTTGGGCGGGTTCCCCTTCACCGGGCCCAGCGCCTCCAGCGCCGCCGCCACGGCGGAGAACGCGTCTCCGGCGGCTGCGTCGTCGGCGACGCAGCCGGGGTCATCGGCCGCACCGGCGGAGTCCGCCTCCCACCGGGCGAGAACGTGCTCCCGCATGAGCGCGTCGGCGTGCTGCTGCCAGGCGAGGGCCAGGCGGACCGGCATGCCGCGCAGCCGGACAACGAGGTCGGCCTCCGGGGCGCTCGCTGCCGCGGCGGGGTCGTCCGTCGGTGACTCCCGAGTGACTGGGGCCCCCAGCTCGAACCACACCGTCTTGCCCGCGCGGGGGTCGGTGTCTGTGCCGTGCCGGTCGGACAACAGATCCACCAGCTCGAGCCCGCGCCCGGTGGTGGCCGCGCGGCCGTAATGACGTGGGACCGGGAGGTGCGGGCTCCCGTCGCGCACCGCCACGCGCAGCCCGTCGGGCCCGGCGACGATCTCGAGCTCGATGGTCGTCCGCGCGTGCACGATCGCGTTGGTGACCAGCTCGCTGACCAGCAGGCTCGCGGCGTCGGCCAGGTCGCAGCGACCGGCCTCCTCCAGCGCGTCGAGGACGAGCTCGCGCGCGTCCCGGGCGCTCTCGGGCAACGGCTCCAGTCGCCACGTGTCGGCGACGCGGCCAGGCCAGTCCGTCGTCACGCTCGGCCTCCTCCCCCCGCCCGCTCGGACATCCTGGCATCAACTGGCCGGAAAGGGCAGAGGCCACACCGGTGAGGGACCCGCCCGGTGAGAGGACCCCGGTGAGAGGATCGGCGGTGTGGACGACCGTCGCCCCCGCCGCCCGGCGCTGCTCGGGAAGACCGCACTGGACTCGCTCGGCGGATCGCCCGACCCGGCCGAGCTCGCGGAGACAGCGCACGCGACCGCGTCGCTGCTGGTCGAGTCGGGTCGGGCGACGGACGACGAGGCAGCGCGCGCCCGGCTGGTCGGGCTCGTCGACGACGTTGGCCTCGACACCATCGCCGACATGTGGGCGCAGCGACCGGCGCGGTCCCTTCCGGGCGCCCTGTGGCGGCTCTACGCCCTGCGCGAGTGGGTGCGCACCGACGCGGTGGAGGCCTCCGAGGACTTCACCGCGGGCCGGTCGGTGGCCGACGTCCCGCACGTCGTCGCCGGTGCCGCCGACCCGCCCACGCCGGAGGCACTCCGGCTGCTGCTCGACGAGGTGCTGCACGGCGTCTTCGGTGGTGACCTCGACGTAGCGCTCGAACGCGCCGGCGCATTCTGCCGGGTCGTCGTCGCAGGCCGGGTGCATCGCGCCGACGACCTGGAGCACGAGGACGGCGCGGCGGCTGTCGCCCTCACCCGGTCAGCGGCGTCGCTGCGCGACTGCGCCGAGGACCTGGAGGCGGCGGCGGCGCTGTGGCGCAGCCACGACCTCGTGTAGGCAGGGCCGGGCCGCCATCCGTTCCCGCGAGACTGGAGCGGTAACTGGTCGCCGGGTGACCGGATACCCATCCAATCCTGCGGGAATGCTGTGTCAGACTGGCCGCGGTCCCTCAGGGGGCCGCGAGGGCGCCGGGCCGCGGTAGCCCCGGGTCCCATGTGAAGCCGCCTCGAGCGGCCCTGCGCCGTGAGGCGCTCCCGGCCCGGCGCCTCTCGCCTCCTCGGGTCGGCCAAGCCGGCCGCCTACTGGTCGGGCTGGTCCCCGCGCTTGGGCTGGTCGGCGAGGAACCGTTCCAGCTCGGCGCCCAGCTCGTCGGCGGTCGGGAAGCCGCGCCGGCCGGCCAGCAGGCCCTGCTCGTCTCCCGGCGCGTCGCCGCCACGGGAGGCCACGTAGGCGTCGTACTGCTGCTCGAGCGCGCGCACCACAGCCGCCACCTCGGTGGACGCCCCGACCTGCTCGTCGAGCTCCGCGCGGGTCGCCTCCGCGGCAGACCGCAACGTGGCCGTCGGCAGCGTCAGGTCCGTGGTCGCCGCGACGTTCTCCAGCAGGACGGCGGCGGCGTCCGGGTAGTCGGCCTGGCTCAGGTAGTGCGGCACGTGCACCGCGAAGCCCATCGCGTCGCGGCCCGCCTGCCCGAGCCGCAGCTCGAGCAGGTTGATCACACTTCCCGGGACCTGGACGGTGCCCACCCAGGCGTCCCGGCCGGCGACGAGCTCGGCGCGGGTCGCATGCGCCGTCACCGACGTCGGGCGGGTGTGCGGGACCCCCATCGGGATGCCGTGCAGCCCGACCGTGAGCCCGACGCCGAGCCGGTCGACCAGGCCCAGCATCGCGGTGATGAACCGCTCCCACTGCACGTCCGGCTCCGCACCCTCGAGCAGGAGGAACCGGACACCCGCCGCGTCGGTGACCTCGTGCAGGACCAGCCGGGGATCGTCGTAGGTCTCCCAGTGGTCCTCGACGAAGACCATCGGCGGACGCCGGGACCGGTAGTCGAGGAGCTGGTCCACGTCGAACGTCGCGACCGGCGTGTGCTCCATCGTCGACAGCAGGTGGTCACGGGCCAGCGCACCGGCCTGCCCGGCGTCGATGAACCCGGTCAGGACGTGCAGCAGGACCGGGCCCTCCGTGGGCGCCGACGACTCGGCGTGCAGCTCGTAAAGATCTCGGGGGTCGAGCACCCCCTCATCCTCGCACCGGCCTGGTCCGCGGCAGCGCCGCCGGTCAGTGGACCCGCGGCTGAGCCAGGTGCTGCTCCGACTCCTGCTTGTGGCAGCGCTCGTCGTGCCCGATCTGGCGGAACAGGTCGGCGAGCGAGGCGAACGTGCCGTACTCGGCGCACAGGGTGCTGACGTACGGCGTGGTGTCGAACGACGGGTTGTCCTCGACGAGGGCCGCGTACTCGTGCTCCGCGTGGTCCTCGAAGTCGGCGTTGAGGCGGTGGCTCCAGGCCGGCTTGACCGCGTACAGCATCCAGCAGAAGTTCCACCAGCCGAAGGCGATCAGCCTGGGCAGCAGGCGGAACCGCAGGAACCCGGTCCCGCGTCCCGACCGCTCGACGAGCTCGGCCAGCACCAGCATGTGCCACTGCTCGTTGTCCTGCTGCGCACGGAACTCGCGCAGCCGGTCGAAGATGCGCAGAGCCAGGCCGACCTTGCGGTGCTTGCGGGTGATCCGCTTGTACGACGCGGACTCCCAGGTCTGGTAGGGCACCCGCGCGACGATCTCGAGGACGAGGAACTTCTCCAGGGTCCGCTTGCGACCGTAGAGCAGGTCCATCTGCACGAAGAGCAGCCGGGACGCCAGGCTGTACTTCCGGCGCGGCGCGGCCAGGGTCTCGGCGTGGGTGCGGGCGAGCTCCTCGTGGGTGAGCTTCGGCGGCTCGCCGTGCATCGAGGCCGTTGCGGTCGGTGCGATGCCGTTGGGTGTGTCCAGCAGCATGGTCATGGCGGTGGTCTCCTCGGGACGGGCCCCGACGGTGGGGTCGGCGCGTACGTCGAGAAGACTCGCCGGGGCCCGCCACCGCGACGAGCGTGCTGGCCCTCGAATCGAGGTGTGGGCAGCACCACTTGTCCTGCGCGGGCTAGCACATTGCGCCGGGCCCGCGTGTCGTGCGCCGGTCACGGGGGCACCATCCGCTAGAACAGCGGCAAGGCCCCTCGGCGCATGAGGTCGAGGGGCCTTGTGCTGCCCGGCGTGCTGCCGGCGTGCGGGGTCAGGCGGCGTCGCTGCCGAGGGTGGCGGTGGCCGTCGACTGCCGGCCGTCTCGCGTGTAGGTCAGTGTCACCTCGTCACCCGGCCGGTGCGACCGGACGGCTGCGATCAGCGAGTCGGCGTCGTCGACGGCCCGGTCGCCGACCTCGGTGATGACGTCGCCCGCCCGCAGCCCGGCCTCGGTGGCAGCGCTTCCCGGGGAGACGGCCGCGACCCCGGCGCCGTCTCCGGTGTCGCGGACGCTGACGCCCAGCTGGGCGTGGGTGGCGCTGCCCGTGTCGATGAGCTCCTTGGCGATCTCGCGCGCCTGGTCGATCGGGATGGAGAAGCCGAGCCCGATGGAGCCCGACTGGCCGCCGGCGCCGAGCGTGGCGATGGCGCTGTTGATGCCGACCACCTCGCCGCGGAGGTTGACCAGCGGCCCACCCGAGTTCCCGGGGTTGATGGCCGCGTCCGTCTGGATCGCGTCGATGACCGTGCTAGCGGTCTCGGCGCCGCTCGAGTCGCCGGTGCGCACGGGTCGCTCGAGAGCGCTCACGATGCCGCTGGTCACCGTGCCCTGCAGCCCCAGTGGTGAGCCGATGGCCACCACCTGCTCGCCTGGGTCCAGGTCGGCGGAGCTCCCGAGGGTGGCGGCGGTCAGCCCGCTGACGCCCTCCGCCCGGATGACCGCGAGGTCGGTGACGGGATCGCGGCCGACGATGCGGGCCGATGCGGTCGAGCCGTCGTCGAGCGTGACCCGCACCGACCCGCCGTTCGCGGCGGCGGCCACGACGTGGTTGTTGGTGAGGATCAGCCCGTCGCTGCTGAGGATCACGCCGGTGCCCTCCCCGCCTCCGCCCGCGGTGGAGACCTCGATGGAGACGACGCTGGGCAGCACCTCGGCCGCGACCTGCTCGACCGACCCCTGCGCGCGCGGGCTGTCGTCGGGCGCCTTGGTCTGCAGCGACCCCACCGACGTGCTCGACGTCGCCGGGTCGTCGTCGAGCGCGACGGTGAGGCCCGCCGCGGCTCCGCCACCGAGCAGTCCGGCAGCCAGGGCGACCGCCACGAGCAGCGCCGCACCGCGCCGCGGGCGCTGACCGGCCGGTGCAGGGGCCGGCGCCGGCCAGGGGTCGGCGGGCGTCTCGCGGTGGCTCGGGGTCTGGTCGGGGTAGGGCGGGAGGGTCTGGGTCCGCTCGGTCATGACCCGAGCCTGCGTCGGGTCCCTGGGAGAACCCTGTGAGGGACCTTGGGGTCCCCACCTACAAAGATCGGAGGCGTTCCGCGGTCTAGATGCCCCGATCCGTCTCCGATCATGGAAACCCGTGCGGGCGAACGGCTGCTCGGGACCGTTCAGAATTCGGACAAAAGGTTTACAAGGGACCAACCGGGTGGAAACATCACCCGGATCATGAAAGCGCTTTCACGGCGGCGCACCGCCGACGGCCGCGGCGCGCGCGAGGTGACGATCTACCAGGTCGCGCAGCGCGCGGGCGTTTCCATCGCCACCGTCTCGCGGGTCCTGCGCGGCACCGCCCCGGTGGCCGAGGCCACCCGGGAGCGGGTGCTGTCCGCGGTCGAGGACCTGCGGTTCACCCCGAGCCGACCCGCGCAGTCCCTGGCAGAGGGTCAGCACGCGGCGTACGGCGTCGTGTTCCCCGACCTGTCGGGCCCCTATTACGCCGAGGTCGTCCTGGGCTGCGAAGAGGTCGCCGCCGAGCTCGGCCGCAGCGTGCTGATCCTGTCCACCCACGGCCGCCGGGCCGCGCGGGAGATGGTGCTCGACCTCGCGGCGCGGGCCGACGGGCTGGTCGTGCTCGGCCGCACCGTCGACGACGACGTGCTCGCCGACGTGGCCGGCAAGGGGCTGCCGCTGGTCCTGCTGGCGAGGGACCCGATCCCCGGTGCCGACGCGGTGAGCGCCGAGAACGAGCGCTCGGCGCGAGCCCTGACCGAGCACCTGGTCCGCGACCACGGCTACGTCTCCTTCGCCTTCCTGGGCGACGCCGCGACGTCGACCGACACGCAGCAACGCTGGCGAGGGTTCCGCCGCGCGTTGCGCGACTCCGGAGTTCCTGTCCCGCGTACGCCGACGTCGTGTCCGTTCGACGAGGAGGGCGGTCGCGCAGCGGCCGAGCGCCTGCTCCGGCGCAAGCGGCCCCGGGTGCTGGTCTGCGCCAACGACGAGATCGCGCTCGGCGCGGTCATCGCCGCCGAGTCCATGGGCCTGCGGGTTCCGGAGGATCTCGCGGTCACCGGCTGGGACGACGTCATGGCGGCCCGGCACTCGAGGCCCGGCCTCACCACGGTGCGCCAGCCGATGCGCGAGCTCGGTGCCTGGGCCGCTCGGCGGCTGCACGAGCGACTGGCGGGGGACATGAGCGATCCACGGCATGAGGTGCTGCCCACGCAGCTCGTGCGACGTGCCAGCTGTGGGCACCACCCCAAGGAGGACCGATGAGGATGCACAGGAAGGGCGTGACCGCCGGTGCGGTCGCCATGGCTGCGGCCCTGGCGCTGACCGGCTGTGGCCGGGACGAGGGCGGCGCCGGGACGGAGGACACCAAGGCCAAGAAGGTCGAGTCCGGCAAGGCCAGCGGGGACATCACCGTCTGGGCGCTGGGTGCCGAGGGCGAGAAGCTCGGTGAGATCGCCGGGGACTTCGAGGCCGAGAACCCGGATGCCAAGGTCAAGGTGACCGTCATCCCGTTCGACGCCGCCCACGACAAGATCGCCACCGCGATCGCCGGGAAGCAGACCCCCGACGTCAGCCTCGTCGGCACGACGTGGCTGCCCGAGTTCGCCGCCACCGGCGCCCTGGACCCGACGCCGACCGACCTCATCGACGAGAGCCGGTTCTTCGAGGGCTCGTGGAGCACCACCGAGGTCGACGGCACGTCGCTGGGCGCGCCCTGGTACACCGAGACGCGGCTCATCTACTACCGCACCGACCTGGCGGAGAAGGCCGGCGTCACCCCCGAGCCCGGGTGGAGCCAGGCCGACCTGAAGGCGTTCACGCAGGCGATGCAGGACAAGGGCGGCGCCAAGTGGGGCATCTCCCTGCAGCCGGGCGGCCAGGGGTCCTGGCAGACGTACATGCCCTTCGCCTGGCAGCAGGGCGCCGAGCTGGTCGAGGGCGAGGAGTTCAGCTTCGACACCCCGCCGATGCAGGAGGCGCTGGACTACTACGCCTCCTTCTTCGAGGAGAAGATCTCGCCGACCGACCTCGCGCTCGGCGCTCTGGAGACCGGCTTCATCAACGGTGACATCGGTGCCTTCGTCTCCGGCCCGTGGCACATGGGCATCCTGCGTGACCAGGGCGGGGCCGAGATCGAGGGGAAGTGGGCGGTCGCACCGATGCCCACCGAGGAGTCGGGCACGTCGTTCACCGGTGGCGGTGACCTGGTCGTGTTCAAGGACTCCGAGAACCGTGACACGGCGTGGAAGTTCGTGGACTTCCTCACCCAGGAGGCGCAGCAGCAGAAGCTGTACGAGCTGGTCGGCAGCCTCCCGGCTGTGCAGAGCACCTGGGAGTCCGGCGAGCTGGCCAGCGACCCGCTGCTGAAGGCGTTCGGCGACCAGCTCCAGGACGCGAAGTCGGCTCCGGCCATCGCGACCTGGGAGCAGGTGGCCGCGCCGCTCGACGACGCCGTTGAGCAGGTCTCCCGCGGCAAGAGCGACTCGGCGGAAGCACTCGCGACCGCTGAGGAGAAGGCAAACGGCATCGGGTTCGGCAGCTGAGCATGTCCACCGCGACCGCGGACGCTGTGTCCGCGACCCGCCGGCGGCCCGCGAAGGGGCGTCGGCGGGAGGCGGTGGCCGGGTACCTGTTCGCCCTGCCGTTCCTCCTGCTGTTCCTGGTCTTCACCGTCGGCCCGGTGATCGCCTCGTTCCTCATGAGCTTCACCGACCTGCGCTCGGCCGACGTACGCAACCCGCTCGCCGTGGAGCCGGTCGGGCTGTCCAACTACACCGACATGTTCGCCGACGCGACGTTCCGGAAGGCGGCGTTCAACACGGCGTACTTCGTCCTGCTCGGCGTCCCGCTCACCATGGGTCTCGCGCTCGCCGTCGCCGTCGGCCTGAACTCCGGCATCACCCGGCTGCGCACGTTCTTCCGCGTCGGGTACTACGTGCCGGTGATCACGAGCATCGTGGCCGTGGCAGTCGTGTGGCGGTTCCTGCTCGAGCCGGACAGCGGCATCGTCAACACGCTGCTCGGCTACGTCGGGATCGACGGCCCGTCCTGGCTCACCACCACGACGTGGGCGATGCCGTCGCTGATCGTCATGGCGGCCTGGCGCAACATGGGCTACCTGGTGGTCATCTTCCTGGCCGGGCTGCAGACGGTGCCGAAGGAGATGCACGAGGCGGCGTCGATCGACGGCGCCGGCGCGTGGAACCGCTTCCGCCACATCACGCTGCCGACGATGCGGCCGACCCTGCTCTTCGGCGGCGTCATCACGATGATCGGCTACCTGCAGTTCTTCGAGGAGCCGTTCGTCATGACGCGCGGCGGACCGCTGGACTCGACGCTGTCGGCGGCCTACTACACGTACAACCAGTTCGGCTTCGGCAACTACAGCTACGCGGCCGCGATCTCCTACGTGCTGTTCGTGGTCATCGCCCTGGTCACTGCCCTGCAGTTCCGGCTGCTGGGAAACCGGGACTGAGGGAGCGGCGATGACCATCTCGACCCGACCCGAGCCCGCTGCCGACACCGGGCGACGCGACGGCGAGCGCCCACGGGCGCCCAGGCGCCGTCGAGGCGCGACGGTCGGCGACCCGACACCGATGCCCTGGGTGTACGTCGTGCTGGCCGGCGGGCTGGTGCTGCTGGTCGGACCGTTCGTCTGGATGGCGCTCGGCTCCTTCCGCACCGATCGTGAGCTCAAGGAGGTGCCGCCCTCCTGGCTGCCCGAGGACCCGACGCTGGACAACTACCGGACGCTGTTCACCCAGCTCGACTTCACGACGTACTTCGTCAACAGCGCCGTCGTCGCACTGGCGATCACCGTCGGCAACCTGGTGTTCTGCTCGATGCTCGGCTACGCGCTGGCGAAGCTGGACTTCCCCGGCAAGCGGCTCGTCTTCGTCCTCGTCCTCGGGACCCTGATGGTCCCGGGCGTGGTGACCTTCGTCCCGCTGTTCGTCCTGGTGAGCAACATGGGCCTGACGAACACCTTCGGCGGGCTCATCTTCCCGTTCCTGGCCGGGCCGTTCGGCGTGTTCCTGATGCGCCAGTTCATCCAGTCGCTGCCGGACGAGCTCATCCACGCAGCCCGCGTCGACGGCGCGGGGGAGTGGCGGATCTTCCGCAGCATCATCGTGCCGCTCTGCAAGCCGGCACTCGCGACGCTGGGCATCCTCACCTTCCTCACGTCGTGGAACAACTTCCTCTGGCCGCTCGTCGTGGCCCAGTCGGAAGAGCGCTACACGCTTCCGGTCGCCCTGGCCATCTTCTCCATCGCCGAACACAAGAGCGACTACGGCCTGCTGATGGCCGGGTCGGTCGTGACCATCGTCCCCGTACTGGTCGTCTTCCTGGTCCTTCAGCGCCACTTCGTGCGTGGGATCGCCATGACCGGCATCAAGTGACCCACCGCTAGGAGAGCCCAGCCCATGCGAAGAGCCCACCGACTCGTCCTCGCGGCGGTCGCCGCGACGGCCCTGGCCGCGGTCACGGCGATCCCGTCCACGACGGCCGGCGCCGCCACGACGCCGGCACAGGATGTCGTGCTGCGCGAGTACGTCGCCGACACCTGGACGTCCATGGCGGCCATGGCCGACCCCGCCACCGGCCTGGTCTCCGACAACATCCACGCCAACATGCGGCCGAAGTCCCGCGCGGCCTACACGTCGCCGACCAACATCGGCGCGTACCTGTGGAGCGCCGTCGTCGCCCGCGAGGTCGGTCTCATCACCGACAGCGAGGCGCACGACCGCATCGCGACGACGCTGCACACCTTGCCGACGCTGGAGATCCACGAGCCGTCGGGCATGTACTACAACTGGTACGACCCGGCGACGGGCACGAAGCTGACGACCTGGCCGGCCGACGGCAGCACGGTGCACCCCTTCCTCTCCAGCGTCGACAACGGCTGGCTCGCGACCGCGCTTGAGGTGGTCAAGCACCACGTGCCCGACCTCGCAGACGAGGCCGACGTCGTCCTGTCCCGGATGGACTTCGGCTACTACTACAACCCGGCCGAGAACCAGATCCGCGGCGGCTTCTGGCTCACGGAGCGGCCCGGGTCTGTGCCCGGCAACTACCGCGGCGGTGAGACCGTCTACTACACCGGGCACCACTACGGCGCGTTCAACACCGAGCCCCGGATGGCGAGCTACCTGGGCATCGCGTCCGAGCAGATCCCGCAGAAGCACTACTTCGGTACCTTCCGCACGTTCCCGAACGAGAACTGCGACTGGTCCTGGACCGAGCAGCGGGCCAGCGGCGAGTGGCGCGAGCACCTGGGGGTCCGCGTCTTCGAGGGCGCCTACACCTACCGGGGGAAGCGCCTGGTCCCGACGTGGGGCGGCTCGATGTTCGAGGCGCTGATGGTGCCGCTCTTCGTCCCGGAGGAGGAGTGGGGGCCACGCAGCTGGGCGCTGACCCACCCAACGTACGTGCAGGCTCAGATCGAGCACGGCACGGCCGAGGCCGGCTACGGCTACTGGGGCTTCTCGCCGTCGAACAACCCCTCCGGCGGCTACCGCGAGTACGGCGTCGACCAGATCGGCATGAACCCCGACGGCTACTCCTCGGACCAGCAGCGGACCACGGTCGACGAGGGCTACGTCGTCGGCTCCACCGTCTGCCGACCAGCGCAGCCGCTGCCCACGTCGTACGGCGAAGGTGTCGTCACCCCGCACGCGTCGTTCCTGGCGCTGCGATACGCGCCTGACCAGGCGCTGGCCAACCTGGCCAACCTGCGGGCCGACTTCGGTGCCTACGGGCAGGGCGGGTTCTACGACGCGGTCAACGTGACCACGGGGAAGAAGTCGATGCGCTACCTGTCCCTCGACCAGGGCATGGTGATGGCCGCCCTGGGCAACGCGCTCGCCGGTGACGTGATGCGCGCGCCGTTCGCGAGCGGACCGATGCGGCAGCGGGTGGCCCCGCTCATGGGCATGGAGGACTTCGTCGGCATCACGGGCGGTCAGGGGTGACCGACGACTCGACGGCCGAGACGGCGAGGGCGGACTTCGAGGGCCGCATCGGCCGGCGGACCGGTGGCGGTGCCACCGACGAGGCTCTCCCACCGCCCGCCGGGCTGTTCGCCGAAGCCGGGCGCGGGCACGTGACTCTGCGCTGGGACGCGGTGCCGGGTGCGGTCGGCTACCTGGTCCACCGGGGTGTCGGCCCGGACGGTCCGTTCGCGCCGGTCGACCACGGCGGGAACGACGTGCTCGCGGTGCCGCACCCGCCGTACGTTGACACCTCCGGCGAGCGCGGCCGCGACTACTGGTACGCCGTCTCCGCGCTGCCGGAGGTCTCCCGCGGCGGGGAGCTGTCGGAGCCGGTGCAGGGGCGCGCCGCCGCCGACGGCGATGCGTCCGTCACCGTGGCGGTCGACGCAGGCTGGGTGGTCGGCCGGCTCGACCGGCCGTGGCGGCCGATGATCGGATCGGAACACCTGAGCCTGATGCTGACCGGGGACGAGGTCGGTGGCCGGCCGATCGGCCCCGAGCTCACCGAGGCGCTGCGCCTCGTGCACACCGAGCTCGGCGTCGAGACGGTTCGCGCGCACGCGATCCTCTGCGACGACCTCGGCGTCTACCGCGAGGTCGACGGCGAGCCGGTGCACGACTTCTCCGGCGTCGACAGGGTGTACGACACCCTGCTGGACACCGGCCTGCGGCCGGTCGTCGAGCTGTCGTTCATGCCACACGACCTGGCGAGCGACCCGTCGAGCACCGTCTTCGCGTACGACGCGATCATCTCGCCACCCCGCGACTGGGACCGGTGGGCCGACCTCGTCACGGCGCTGACCGCGCACCTCGTCGACCGCTACGGCCCGGCCGAGGTGCGCGACCGGTGGAGCTTCGAGGTGTGGAACGAGGCGAACCTCGACGTCTTCTGGAGCGGCTCGACGGAGGAGTACCTCCGGCTGTACGACGTGACAGCCGCTGCCGTTCGCAAGGTCGACGAGCGGCTCGTCGTCGGCGGACCGAGCTCGGCTGCCGCGCAATGGGTGGAGCTGTTGCTCGAGCACGCGGGGGAGTCCGCCGCACCCGTGGACTTCCTGTCCACGCACACCTACGGCAGCCCGCCGCTGGACCTGCGACCGATCCTCGCCCGGCACGGCAGGGAGGACGCGCAGATCTGGTGGACCGAGTGGGGTCCGGGCTCGCAGCACTTCCACCACGTCGGGGACAGCGTGTTCGCGGCGACGTTCCTGCTGGACGGGATGGCTTCGAGCATGGGCCGGCTCGACGCGCTGTCGCACTGGGTCGCATCCGACCACTTCGAGGAGCTCGGCCGCCCGGCCAAGCTCGGTCACGGCGGCTTCGGGCTGCTTACCGTGGGGAACCTGCGCAAGCCTCGTTGGTGGGCGCTGTCGTTGCTGGACCGGCTCGGCGACTCGCGGCTGGGCGCGACCGTCGAGGGTGACGGGGGCGATGGTCTCGTGACGGCGCTCGCGGCGCGGGCCGACGACGGCGAGGTCGGGGTGCTCGTGTGGAACAGCAGCCTCGACCAGTCGCGCATCCCGTTCGATGAGCTGCTCGCCCGGGACGTGACCGTTCGCGTGGACGGCCTGGCGGCCGGCAGCGTCTCCGTGACGCACTGGCGGGTCGACGAGAAGCACAGCAACGTCTTCGCCGCCTGGCGCGACCTCGGCGGAGCGACGCGGGACTGGCCGACGAGTGCGGAGTGGGACCGTCTGCGCGAGTCCGACGGCCTGCTCGAGCTCGAGCCGACCCGTACCGTTGACGTCGGCGAGGGGACCCTCGAGCTGTCGTTCCGGCTGCCGCAGCCGGGCATCTCCTTCCTCGCTCTCAAGCCCGGCGGGACCTCGGCGACCTAGGAGGGGTTGTGGCCCGACACACGGTGCGCATGCGGTTGCCAGGTTTCGACATCCGCGGCAGCAACGCGGAGTTCGTCATCTACTCGAGCAAGACGACGCGCACCGGGCGCCCGGCCAAGCTCGGGGAGCTGCACGTCTCCCAGGGCAGCCTCGAGTGGTGGCCCAAGGGGGCGAAGCAGTGGCGACGCGAGGTCAAGTGGGAGAAGTTCGCCGCGTGGATCGAGCAGGAGGGCACGCGCACCTGAGCAGCGTCACCCTCGCTGGTCGAAGATAGTCAGACCCCGGATGGGGCGGGAGGGAGCGGGCGTGCGCGCTGTGGTGTTCGAGGAGTACGGCGGGCCGGCGGACGTCCGGGAGGTGCGCGACCCGACCGTCTCGCGGCACGGGGCGGTCGTACGCGTGGAGGCCACCGGGCTGTGCCGAAGCGACTGGCACGGCTGGGCAGGGCACGACCGGTCGATCGCCCTGCCGCACGTGCCGGGCCATGAGCTCGCCGGCCGCGTCGAGGCCGTCGGCGACCTGGTCACCCGGTGGCGACCCGGTGAGCGGGTGACGGTCCCCTTCGTGTGCGCCTGCGGCACGTGCGAGCAGTGCGCGACCGGAAACCAGCAGGTCTGCGAGCGGCAGACGCAGCCAGGTTTCACCGGCTGGGGATCTTTCGCGGAGCTCGTCGCCCTCGACCACGCCGACGTCAACCTCGTCGCGCTGCCCGACTCGGTGGACGCGGTGACCGCCGCCGGCCTGGGCTGCCGGGTCGCGACCGCCTATCGGGCGGTCGTCTCCCAGGGGCGGGTCGGACCGGGCGACTGGGTGGCGGTGCATGGTTGCGGCGGCGTCGGGCTGTCGGCGGTGATGGTGGCCGTCGCGTGCGGGGCGCGCGTGGTGGCGCTCGACGTGTCGGGCGACGCCCTCGAGCTCGCGCGGTCGTTCGGCGCCGAGG
>JBOGDX010000016.1:0-15837 GCA_050743225.1 Actinomycetes bacterium
GAACTGCTTGGCCGCCAGCACGGCCAGCAGGCCGACCGCTCCATCACCGACCACCGCGACCGTCTTGCCGGGACCGACCTCGGCGGCGACGGCACCGAACCAGCCGGTGCCGAGCACGTCGGAGGCGGCGAGCAGGCTCGGGATGAGGTCGTCGTCCGGGACGTCCGGGGTGGCGACCAGGGTGCCGTCGGCGAGTGGGACCCGGAGCCGTTCGGCCTGGGCGCCGTCCGGTGCGCCGGGCCGCCGGTGGACGCAGGAGCTCTGGTAGCCGGCCCGGCAAATCTCGCACGTGTTGTCGGAGGCGAAGAACGAGCCGACCACGAACTGGCCGGGCTTGATCGTGGTGACCTGGTCGCCGACCTCCTCGACGAAGCCGGCGTACTCGTGGCCCATCGGCCGCGGCTCGTCCACCGCCTCCACGCCGCGGTAGGGCCACAGGTCCGAGCCGCAGATGCAGGTGGCCGGCACGCGGATGACCGCATCGGTCGGTTCGAGGATCGTGGGACGGTCGCGGTCTTCGACCCGGACGTCGCCGGGGGCGTGAAGGACGGCTGCTCGCATGTCATGACACTCCTCTTCACGGATGATGACCTCTTGGCGGCGACCCAGGGGCCTGGGTCCACTCCCATGGAACGCGGCGTCCCGCGTGCCCGGGAGGTCGCACCCATAGGGGGGACAAGCACAACCTCCCTCGACGACCGGCGAGACGTACCGTGGAGGGCGTGGACAACCGCATCGACATCCGGGACTTCCTGGCCACCCGCCGCGCCAAGCTCACGCCACAAGAGGTCGGGCTGCCCGCCGGTGGCGGCCGCCGCCGCGTCCCCGGGCTACGCCGCGAAGAGGTCGCCGTCCTCGCCGGCGTCAGCCCTGAGTGGTACACCCGGCTCGAGAAGGGCCACATCAACGGGGTGTCCGAAGACGTTCTCGAGGCCGTCGCCCGGGCGTTGCAGCTCGACGAGGCCGAACGTGCCTACCTCTTCGATCTCGCCCGAGCCGCCCGCCCCGCCAACCGCACCCCGCGGCCCCGCAGGCAGGCCCAGGTACGGCCCCGGGTCCAGTGGATGCTCGACTCGATGACCAGCTCGGCGGCGTTCGTCCGCAACGGCCGCATGGACATCCTCGCCATCAACGCGCTCGGCCAGGCCCTCTACTCACCGATGTTCGTCGGCCAGCGCCGCCCGGTGAACCTCGCCCGATTCCACTTCCTCGACCCCTCCGCCCACGAGTACATCCCGGACTGGGACGGTGCCGCCAACGTGACCGTGGCGCTGCTGCGAGCCGAGGCCGGCCGCGACCCACACAACAAGGACCTACGCGCCCTGGTTGGTGAGCTGTCCACCCTCAGCGAGGAGTTCCGCGCCCGCTGGGCCGCCCACAATGTCCGCATCCACCACGCCGGCAAGAAGCAGTTCAACCATCCCGACGTCGGCCCGCTCGACTTGGTCTACCACGCCCTGGACCTGGCAGCCGACGACGACTGGGTGCTCGACCTGACCATCTACACCGCCGAACCCGGCACACCCTCCGAGGATGCCCTCCGGCTGCTCGCCAGCCTCGCCGCGACGACGGCCCGAGCCACCGACCCGGACACCAGCCGCATCCGCCACCAGACGCCCTGAACGGAACTCCGTGGTGCCCGCTGCCCGGGCCGCGTACGGAGGTCGTCCCCATGGGCGCGGACAGGCCACCGGAACGCCCAATCCCACGTCGCCCACTCGAAGCGACCGGAGTCGCACGTCCGGCAGTACAACAATGAGGCATCTGCGAGCCGCCCACCCGCTTTGTGGCCGAGCCGCCGAATGGGACGTTGCGCGGTAAACGCGCGCCCTGAGACCGGGTCGAAGGTCGCCGGGCACTGACCTGCGCAGGCAGTCAGTCGGCCTTGCGCGCCAAAGGGGTGGATCCCGTACCCCCGATAAGCCGGACCTCCCGCCGCTGCCATCGCCGGGGTTTCCTCGATGTTGTCACCGCTGCGACTCGATATCGCAGATGCCGGCCGGACTCGCCACGAGCCGCCACTCGCCTCGAAGGGAACTCCTCATCGTGCCTGCCATCACCGCCGCACCAGCACGGGCCGAACAGCTCGCGCCTGTGCCCGAGGCCGGCCGCCAGGCGAGCTCCCTGCCGCTCGGCCGGGGCGTGGGCGTCGTGCTCTGCCTCCTGACGATCTTCGGCCCGATCTCGATGGACCTGTACCTGCCGGTTCTGCCGGCACTCACCGACGAGCTGCAGACCAGCACGTCTGTGGCGCAACTGACCGTCACCGCGTGTCTGGTGGGCCTGGCCCTCGGGCAGCTCCTGGCGGGACCGCTCTCGGATCGCCGCGGCCGGCGCCGCCCGCTGCTCGTAGGCGTCACGGTCTACATCGTCGCCTCGGTCCTCTGCGCCCTCAGCCCCACCATCGAGGGCCTCATCGCCGCCCGATTCCTGCAGGGCCTCGCCGGCGGCGTCGGCATCGTGATCGCGCAGGCGGCCGGTCGGGATCTCTACTCCGGCGGAAAGCTGATGCGCTACTACGGGCGGCTCACCGTGCTCGCCGGCCTTGCCGCGATCGTCGGCCCCGTCATCGGAGGACAGCTCGCCCGCGTCACCGACTGGCGGGGAGCGTTCCTGTTCCTGGCTGCCGTCGGTGTCGTCATCCTGGTCGCCAGCGCGGCCATCCTGCGGGAGACCCTGCCGCCGGCGCACCGCCAGACCGGTGGCCTGGCCGACAGCCGTCGCATCGTCTCCCGGCTGCTCCATGACCGGCTCTTCCTCGGCGCGGTCCTCATCACCGGCTTCGGTAACGCCGCCATCTTCGCCTACCTGAGCGGAGCCACCTTCGTGCTCCAGGGCATCTACGGACTCTCGCCGCAGGCGTACTCGGTCGCGTTCGGCCTGAACTCCCTGGGCTTCATGACCTTCGGGTTTCTGGCCGGCCGCACCTCCGAGCGCTGGTCAGCGCGAGGGACGCTGGCCGTCGGCCTCGTGATGGGCGGCCTCGGTGCGGCCAGCCTGCTCCTGACAGCGGTAGCGGCACTCCCGCTCGGCGCCATGGTGGTCTCGCTGTTCGTGATCGTGAGCGGGGTCGCCGTCACCACCCCACCGGCAACGTCGCTCGCGTTGGAGCAGTACCCGGATGTGGCCGGTTCGGCGTCTTCGCTGCTCGGTCTGGCCCGCTTCGGTTTCGGCGCGGTCGTCGCACCGCTGGTCGGCGTCGCCGGCGCACAGACCGCCGTGCCGCTGGGCGTCGTCGCGGTCGGTGCCGCCGCCTGCGGCGCGCTGAGCTATGCGCTCATCCGGCCACGACGGCAGCGCCTTCAGGTGCAGCCATGCCTGGCGGCCGCCTAGACCGTCGGTCCACACGGCAACCGGCACCACAACCAAACCGATCACTCGAAGGAGCATCATGCGTGTCACCGCCTACGCCGCACCCGCCGAGGGCAAGTCCCTCGTCCGTACCGAGATCGAGCGCCGCGACGTCGGACCCAACGACGTCCTGATCGAGATCAAGTACGCCGGCATCTGCCACTCCGACATCCACACCATCCGCGGCGACTGGGGCCCGCAGTCCTACCCGCTGGCACCCGGACACGAGATTGTCGGCGTGGTCGCCGCGGTCGGCCTGGAGGTCACCCGGCACCGCGTTGGAGACAGCGTCGGGGTCGGCTGCATGGTCAACTCATGCGGGGAGTGCGTGAACTGCCTCAACGGCGACGAGCAGTACTGCAACAAGGGCATGGTCGCGACCTACGGCGGCCAGGACCGCGACGGCACCATAACCCAGGGTGGCTACTCCACCCACGTGGTCGTCGACGCCGACTATGTCCTGGCCATACCGGAGGCGCTCGACCCGGCCGCGGCGGCGCCGCTGCTGTGCGCCGGCATCACCACGTACTCCCCGCTCAAGCACTGGCAGGCAGGTCCCGGCAAGAACGTCGCCGTCGTCGGCCTCGGCGGGCTCGGGCACATGGCCGTCAAGATCGCCCACGCGATGGGCACCGAGGTCACAGTGCTCTCGCAGTCGCTGAAGAAGCAGGAGGACGGCCTCCGCCTCGGCGCCGACCACTACTACGCCACCAGCGACCCCGACACGTTCGAGCAGCTGGCCGGCACCTTCGACCTGATCATCAACACCGTGAGCGCCACGATCGACGTCGACGCCTACCTCGGCCTGCTCGCGGTGAACGGCTCACTGGTCAACGTCGGCGCACCCGCCGAGCCGCTGGCTCTCAACGTGTTCGCGCTGCTGTCCAACCGCCGGTCCTACTCCGGCTCCATGATCGGCGGCATCGCGCAGACCCAGGAGATGCTCGACTTCTGCGCCGAACACGACCTCGGTGCGGAAATCGAGATCATCTCCGCCGACCAGATCAACGAGGCCTACGAGCGCGTTCTCGCCTCCGACGTCCGCTACCGGTTCGTCATCGATACCGCCACGCTCGGTCGGCCGGCGAACTGAGCTATCCCTGCCCCCGAATGCAACTCGCTCATTGTTCCCAGGAAGGAGCGCCAAGATGACCCACATCCTTCGCCGTACCGGCATCGCCGCCACAGCGATCGAGCTCAGCTTCACGGCGGCATGCACGACGTCACAGTCCACCGAGGAACCCGGGGCGGGCGGCGCGGCCTCCGCCTCGAACTCCCCAGAGACCACCGACGCGTCGTCAGAGACCGGCTCCGCAGCCCCGGACGGGACCGATGGTGACAGTGCTCTGCGGCTGCGGATCACCGTAGGCGACGGCGAGTTGACGGCCTCGCTGCGCGACCGTCCCGCCAGCCGAGACCTGATCGCGATGCTGCCGCTGACCGTGGACATGAGCGACCACGGATCAGTGGAGAAGACCGGTCGCCTGCCCGCGCCGCTGTCCCTCGACGGTCAGCCCGAGGGCGCCGATCCGGTCGTCGGTGACATCGGCTACTACGCGCCCGGGAACGACCTCGTCCTCTATTACGGCGACCAGGAGTACTTCGCCGGCATCGTCAGGCTCGGGGCCCTCCACGGTGATGTCGATGCGCTCGCCGAGGGCGACGAGGTGAGCGTGCGGGTCCAGCGCGCGGGGCGCTGACTCTGCCGACCGAAATTGCGGTGCGCCGCTGCGGCCCTCCGCGCCAACCAACCAGCAATGATCATGAGGGACCGAGTTCGGCGTAGCATCACATCATGCCTCTGATGCCTCTCGAGGAGGTCAGGCGCAGGCTTGCCCTGGCCGGGCGTTCGTACCTCGGCCTCCGGGAGATACCGGTCGACCGCATCATCGGATCGGTCGATCGCAGCGACGATTTCGGCCGCGACTTCAGGCCCCGGCGACGGCTCTCGGGCAGCCGGCTGGCAAGCCTCCGGGAGGCGTTCCCCGACGGTGTCATGCCGGCCATCACCGTCTTCGAGGTGGGCGCGTCGTACTTCGTCGAGGACGGCCACCATCGTGTCGCTCTGGCACGGGAGCGGGGCGCCGCGAGCATCGACGCGGAGGTTACGCGCCTGGAGACCGATGTCGAGGTCGGCCCTGACGTGGACGTCGCTCAGCTGATCCACACCGAGCAGCAGCGGAAGCTGCTGGAGGAGAGCGGCCTTAGGCGCGCGCGTCCGGACGCCGTCATCGAGTTCCATTTTGCTGATGGCTACCCGCAGCTGGCGGAGATCATCAAGGTGCACGGCTATGACCTGGCCCGCCGGATCGGCCATCTGCCCACTCCCGAGCAGGTGGCCGCGGACTGGTACGACACGGTGTATCGGCCGTGCCTCGACGAGGTTCGCCGCGCAGGGCTCTTCGAGCACTACGCCTCCTGGAACTCCACCGAGGCCGATCACTTCCTCTTTGTCTACAAGCTTCGGCGCGACCTACGCGCGCGTGACGCCGCGGTCGACTTCGCGATGGCGGCGTCGCACGCGCGGGAAGTTCCTAGTCGTGGTGGACCATGAGCCGGTTGGGGGCGGCGTCGTGCCAGCGCTCCTCGTCGGCCTCGAACAGCACGCGGTCTCCGGGGTGGATGACTTCGACGGGGCCGCCGCGGCGCTGGCACAGGCCGATGCCCTCGGTGACGAAGACGGTCTGGCTCAGGGGTGGCGGTGCCAGTGGCTGCGGGCGCTGGGCATGAAGTGCACGAGGTTGGCGGTCACGCGCGACGGGGGCGGGGCGGCGGCGATGGAGTCGATGTAGAAGTGGCCGGTGAACGAGTCGTCCGGGCCCTTGGTGTCGATCGAGCTGCGAGTGATCTGCATCACCGTCCTTCTGCTCCGGAGGTGGGGTAGGTGCTCGGGGTCTCGTCGGCCGCCGCTCTGGCCGGTGCCGCCCAGGAGATCAAGTACGAGGACTGGATAGCGTCGTTTGGTCGGCGGTGGGATAGCACGGCTCCGGGGCCGCTGCGCGACCGCGACCATTTGGCTTGGGACGTCAACCGGACTCAGAGAGCGTCCCGACTCCACGCCTGGGCCGCGGCTTGCACGGCGTCCCACGGCGAGCCCAGCGGCGGTGTGTACGCCAGGTCCAGGTCGGAGACCTGGTCCACGGTCAGTCCCGCGAACAGGGCGGCGGCGGCGATGTCGACGCGCTTCGCGACTGACGCGTCCTTGTGCCCGACCAGCTGCATCCCAAGCAGCTGACCGGTGCCGCGGTCCCCGGTCACCCGGATGGACAGGGCCTGCGCGCCTGGGTAGTACCGCTTGTGGTCGTCGGCTTCGGTGGCCACGGTGAGGGGCCTGAACCCGGCGTCGGTGGCCTCGTGGTCGCGCAGCCCGGTGCGGGCCACGGCGAGGTCAAACACCTTCACGACCTGGGTGCCGAGGCTGCCGACAAAGTTCCGGTCCCCGCCGACGGCGTTCTCCCCGGCGACCCGGCCCTGTTTGTGCGCCGTCGTCCCCAGCGGAAGGTAGCCCGGTTGCCCCAGCAACCGGTGGTGGGTGTGCACGCAGTCGCCGGCGGCGAACACGTCCGGCACGCCGGTACGCATGTGGTCGTCGACCACGACAGAGCCCCGCACACCCAGGGTGACCCCCGCGGTCCGGGCGAGCTCGGTGTCCGGCGCGACGCCGACAACGACGAGAACCAGGTCGACGGTGTGCGCCAGGTTCGGGTCCCCGGTCACCGTGAGCCTGTCGCCGGCACGGCGGATTGCGGTGACCGTCGTGCCGGTGAGGACCTCGACGTCGTGCTTGGTCAGCTCGGCCTGCACCAGGTCCGCGAGCGCTGCGTCGACAGTCGGCATGACCTGGTCCAGCGCCTCGACCTGGGTGACGCGGATGCCGCGCACGGTCAACGCGTCGGCCATCTCCAACCCGATGTACCCGGCGCCCACGATCAGCGCGGTCTCCGCGTCCCGCGTCTGGATGCTGTCCAGGACGGCGAACATGTCGCCCATCGTGTGCAGCACGTGCAGCCCGTCTGCCGGTCCCAGGGGACGTCCGTCGTCGCGCAGCCCGCGGATGGGTGGGGTGACCGGTCGGGCGCCGGTCCCGATGACGAGCCGGTCGTACGCGAGGACCTCGCTGGCGCCGTCGGCGGTGGTGATCTCGAGCCGGTGCCCGGGCACGTCGACGGTCCGGGCGACCGTGTTCGGCCTCAGCCGCATCCCGGTGGCTTCGAGGTCCGCGGAGGTTCGGTGGGCGAGGTCCTGCCAGCGGGTGACCTCACCGGAAATCGCGTACGGCAGCCCGCAGATGGAGAAGTTCGGGTACCCGTCGGCGAGCACGACCGTGACATCGGAGTCCGGGTCGAGCTCTCGCGCGCGCAGCGCGGCCGCGATGCCGGCGTCCGACCCGCCGACGCAGACCAGCCGGACGTGGCTCACTGCGACCTCGCTCTCAGCTCGTCCGCGCGGCGTCCTCACCGACGAGTTCCGCGAGCAGGCCCTGGACGCGGGCCCGGATCTCGTCGCGGATGGGCCGAACGGCTTCGATGCCCTGACCGGCGGGGTCGTCCAGCTTCCAGTCCAGGTACCGCTTCCCGGGGAAGAAGGGGCACTCGTCGCCGCAGCCCATGGTGATAACGACGTCGCTGGCCAGCACCGTCGCGTCGGTGAGGGCCTTCGGGCGTTCGCCTGTGATATCGATGCCGACCTCCCGCATCGCCTCGACCGCGACCGGGTTGACCTGCTCTGCGGGGGCGGTGCCGGCGGACCGCACCTCGACGCGGTCACCGCCCAGGTGCGAGAGGAACCCCATCGCCATCTGCGAGCGCCCCGCGTTGTGCACGCACACGAACAGGACGCTTGGCTTCTCGGACACGGTCAGCCTTCCGTTGTCGGGTTGGGCGCAGGTCAGGTCAGGCTGGGGTTGCCGCGAGCTCGGCGAGCAGGCCGCGGACGCGGGCGTCGATGTCATCGCGGATGGTCCGCACCCGCGGCAGCGACTTGCCCTCGGGGTCGTCCAGCGCCCAGTCCAGGTATCGCTTGCCGGGGTGGACGGGGCACGCGTCGCCGCAGCCCATGGTGACCACGATGTCGGCGGCGGCGACGATGTCGTCGGTCACCGGCTTCGGGAACTCGTGGCCGACCTCGACGCCGACTTCGCGCAGCACCTGCACGACGGTCGGGTTCACCTCAGGCGCCGGTGCAGTGCCCGCCGAGTGCACATGCACCGTGCCGTGCGAGTGGTGCGCCAGCAGCGCGGCCGCCAGCTGCGAGCGGGCCGCGTTGTGGGTGCACACGAACAGGACCTCGGGGACCGCGGCGGGGTCGTCGAGCACCACCCGGGCTTGCGCGGCGAGCCGGTCACGCGCGAAGCGCAGTGTCAGCGCGGGCAGGTGCGTGTGGATCCGTGCTGACTGCGCCAACTCCCGATAGGAGTCGAACACGCAGCGCTCGACGGTCTCCTTGGTGAAGGTCCCGGCGAACCGAGCCGCGAGCTCGTCCGCGTAACGCACGAGCAGCGTGTCCGGGTCCAGTAACGTGCCCGGCCCCTCGTGCGTCGGCTGCGCGTCGTGTCCGCTCATCACGTCCTCCTGACGGGTTGCGGCGACGGCACCTCGCCGTCATGCGAAGGGGCTGCCGGGCGCTCGTCTGCCGCCATGGTCCGGGACGTGTGCGGCACGACGACGTCGTCCGCGGCGGTACCAGCGTCCGGGTAGAGAGCGCGCACGAGCAGGACACCGAGCAACCCACCCACGAGCTGCGCGGCGAGGAACCCCGGCACCGACTCGGGCTCGATGCCGGCGAAGGTATCCGAGAACACCCGGCCGACGGTGACGGCCGGGTTCGCGAACGACGTCGAGGACGTGAACCAGTAAGCGGCCCCGATGTAGGCGCCGACGGCAGGAGCCGCCCACGCTCCACGCCCGGTGCGGGCAAGCGCGAAGATGAGCGCGACCAGGCCTGCGGTCGCAACCACCTCACCGACCCACAGGTGCCAGTCCGACCGGTCCGTTGTGGACAGGTTCGTCGGCACGTCGAACATCACGTTCGCCAGCACCGCGCCGCCGATCCCGCCGATGATCTGCGCCGCGGTGTACGCGGCCACGTCACGGCCGGTCAGGCCTGTCCCGCTGCGGCGGCCGAGCCACCAGTCGGCAGCGGACACCACCGGGTTGAAGTGCGCGCCGGAGACCGGGCCGAGCATCAGGATGAGCACCGCGAGCCCGAACACGGTCGCAGTCGAGTTGTAGAACAGCTGCAACCCCACGTCGTCCGGCGACAGGCGGTGACCCGCGATCCCCGACCCGACCACCACCGTGACCAGCAACCCGGCTCCGATTGTCTCCGCCAGCAGCCGCCGGCCCAGCGGCACCGTCTCGGGCATCAGCAGGGCCGCCGCGGCAGGTCCCTCGCGCTGGCCTCGGCCAGACCCGCGACCGCGTCCCGGACCGCGTCGAACGCTCCCGGCACCAGCCGGTAGTAGGTGAACCGGCCGGATGGCTCGCTGACCACCAGCCCGGCATCCCGCAGCGCCTTGAGGTGGTGGGAGACCAGGGTCTGCTTCGCCTCGAGCTCCTCCTGAAGATGACAGACGCACAGCTCCTCGACGGCGAGCAACTCGAGGATCGCGGCCCGCATCGGGTCGGCCAGCACCCGCAGCACCGTGGCCGCTGCCGGCAGGCCGGGTGCGAGGGAGGCCGGTGGTGTGCGGCTGATCGTGACGTCGGTAGGCATCACTCGCCAGGAGACACCAGCCGCCGCTGATGGGTCAAGTGAACGTCGGGTGAACAGTCGCCAATAGCCACGTTCCGGGCTTCCGCGACGGGAGGTGCGAGAGCTAGCGTACCAACCGTCGCTGATACCAGTCTGCGCCGATGAGCGCGGTCCGGAGGTGCCGGGTGGAGCTCGCCGCCATCATCGCGCTTGTCGCCGTCGCGCTGGTGTTCGACTTCACCAACGGCTTCCACGACGCCGCCAACGCCATCGCCACCTCGGTGTCCACCCGGGCGCTCACCCCGCGGGTCGCACTGATCCTCGCCGCGGTGATGAACCTGGTCGGGGCGCTGCTGGGCACCGGTGTGGCACAGACGGTTGGCAGCGGCATCATCGACACCCCGACCGGTGAGGGTGGCCTTCTGGTCGTGTTCGCCGCGCTCCTCGGCGCCATCACCTGGAATCTGTTCACTGGTACTTCGGGCTGCCCTCCTCCTCCTCCTCCTCGCACGCCCTCATCGGCGGGCTCGTCGGGGCCGCCATCGCGGCGGGCACCGGCGTCCAATGGGACGGCGTCGTCGACAAGGTCGTCATCCCGATGGTGCTCTCACCCGTGGTCGGGTTCACCCTCGCCTTCATGTTGATGGTCGCCATCCTCTGGGCGGTCCACCGTCGGCGGCCGGCCCGGGTGAACCGCGGGTTCCGCCTTGCCCAGACCGTGTCGGCGTCCGCCATGGCCCTCGGGCACGGCCTGCAGGACGCGCAGAAGACGATGGGCGTCATCGTCCTCGCCCTGGTCACCGCCGGCTACCAGGACGACTTCGAGGTGCCGCTGTGGGTCATCCTCTCCGTCGCGCTCGCCCTGGCGCTAGGCACCTACGCCGGTCGCTGGCGCATCATCCGCACCCTGGGTCGGCGCATCGTGCACCTCGACCCGCCGATGGGGTTCGCCGCCGAGAGCACTGCCGCCGCGGTGCTGTACACCACTGCGTTCGTGTACGAGGTGCCGGTCTCCACCACCCACACCATCACCTCCGCCATCCTCGGCGTCGGCGCTACCAAGCGGCGCAACGCCGTCCGGTGGGGCGTTGCCGGCAACATCGTCACCGCGTGGGTGCTCACCATTCCCGGCGCCGGAACCGTCGCCGCCGCCTCATACCTGCTGCTCCATCTGTTCATCCGACCCTGACCCTGGTGGCCGTCATGCGCCCAACACCGAACCACGAACCGCCCGACCAACTGCCCCAGCTGCGCGCCGGCACCCACCTCCTCCCCGAGGACGGTGCCTGCCTCATGGAGTACGCCTCGGTGTTGGCCGGCGAACCATGGAGCGACAGTCCGTGCTGTACCCACCCGGTGCTGGCCGCCCTCGCGCGCCTGGTCAACGACGCCACGAGTGCCGAAGGCCGGCCACAGCTGGCTCCGTTCGCGCCTGACGTCATCGGCATCCTCGGGGATGAACCCCCGCCTGGCCGCGGCCATCGTGGACGCGGCCTGCGCCGCCGCCACCACGGCAGGCGCCCGCAGCCGTGCTATCCGCCGACACCAACGACGGGCCCGCCGCCGGCTGCGCCGACTCGTGAACCGCTCGGCGATCTTGCCAGCCCCCGGCAGGGCGGCCTGGCTCATGGAGTGGGTCTACCGGCGCGGACCCGCGATGCATGCCCTGGTCGCGGTTGTTCGCGCCATCCTCCGACTGCCGCCCGAACGGCGCGATGCGGCGCTGCGGACGGTGCTCGTCGCCGGGCTGCGTGCCTGCCCGCGACCGCAACGAGCGGCGGCCGCGGGCAGTCACCGCGATCAGCAGCAGCCAGTGCCGCAGTCCTGCGTGGTGCAGGTGTCGTCGCAGCAGCCATCCATGACTGGTCACCTCCCTTCGCGCGAGACGCGGGCCTTGCGGTCCAGCAGGGCACCCGCGCACGCGACGGCGAAAGCCGCCGTGGCGGACACGGCCACCAAAGCGACAAGCACCGGCAGATAGGAGCCGGTAACGGTGCGGGCGAGGCCGGCGGCGAACGGGCCGAGGGTCTTGGCGGCGGTGAACGCGATCCCGCCCAGCGCTGACAGGGTCGCGTACTGCGCGGTGCCGTAGGCGTCCGCGAGCAGCGCCGGCCGGGCGTTGGTGCCCACGCCGAACCCGAGCCCGAACAGCACGACGAACATGACCGCGCCGCCGGTCGACCGTCCGGTCGTGAGCAGCACCACGACGGCGACGGCTTGCATGGCGAACGCGGCGGCCGTCACGCTCGCCATCGACCACTGCTGGGTGGCACCGGTCACCACCAGGCGCCCGGTGACCGAGAGGGCGCCGAGCGCACCGGTGGCGGCGGCGGCGAACGCCTGGCCGTGGCCGTGCTCGCGCAGGTAGGGCACCAGGTGCACCGCGACGACGATGACGGCGAGGGTGTTCGCGGTGAACGCCAGCGTCAGCCACCCGAACAGCGGGTCGCGCAGCGCCCAGCGGGCCGTAGACCGCAGCCCCGGCGACTCCTCACCCGCAGGACGGGGTGAGGTCGACGGTCCGGGCGTGCTCGCGCCGTCGGGGTGCAGGCCGAGGTCGGCCGGGTCCCGGCGCAGCACCAGCGCGTGCGGCAGCACGGTGGTCACCGCGAGTACCCCGGCCAGCACGAGTAGCGCGTCGCGCCACCCGAAGGCCCGGATGAGCGCGTCGGAGGCCGGCAGGAAGATGGTGGAGGCGAACCCGGCGACCACGGTGACCGCCAGTAGCGCCCGTGCGCGGGCGGTGGCGAACCAGCGGACGACCACGGCGAACGCCGGCTCGTACAGCACCGCCGCGGACACCAGCCCGATGCCGGCGAACACCGCGTACAGGCCCGCCACGGTGTGCACCCGCGACCACGCGACGACCAGCAGAACCGCCGCAACCGACCCGACGGTCATCAGCCCGCGGGCGCCGTGCCGGTCCAGCCACCGCCCTGCGGGCACCGCAGCTATGCCGGCGACGAGCAGGGCGAGGGAGAACGCGCCGGCGAGAGTCGCGGTGGACAGGCCGAGCTCGGCGCGCATCGGGACCTGGAACACCGCGAACGCGTAGTAGAGGACACCCCAGGACACCGTCTCGGTGACCGCGAGTGCGGTGACGATGCGCCACCCGTAGAACCGCCGCGGCACCCGCGGCCCCGGGCGCGAGGCCAGGTCCGGGGCGCCGAGGGCGGTCATCGCGGGTTCGCTCACCCGCAGCCTGAGCCGGAAGGCTTCGCCGGCGCCGGACCCAGGTCGGCGGCACGTCCGCCGCCCACACCGGTGGCGACGCCCTGCGGGGCAACGCCGACGGGCAGCTCACGGTGCGCCGCTGCCGGGACGTCGGCCGCGGAGGTGGTCGTGCCGCAGCAGCCGCCACCAGCAGCCGTGTCGTCGTCCAGTGGGATGGTCACCGAGCACACACCGGTCTCGGGCAGCACCAGCTGCACCTCGTTAGCGGCCTTCTCGTCGCCGGCCAGGTGCGCGGCGATGGACCGGACCTGCTCGTTGCCGGTCGTGATGAGGAAGGTTGGCGCACGGCCGTAGGACTTCATCCCGACGATGAAGAACCCAGGCTCGTCCGGGTGCGCGAGCTCGCGGTGACCGTGCGGGCTGACCGTGCCGCAGCTGTGCCACTGCGGGTCGATCAGCGGTGCGAGGATCTTCGGCGACTCGAGTCCCGAGTCCAGGTCCAGACGGATTTCGGACAGCATCGCCAGGTCCGGTCGGAACCCGGTCGCGGCGGCCACGTTGTGCACACCGGCGATGCGTGCCTCCCCGTCGGCGGTTCGCCCGACCAGGGTCACCGTCTCGCCGTCCTCGGCCAGGTCGAGCGCTGTGATGCCGAACCCGGTCAGGTGCTCGATGGCGCCGGAGGCGACGAGCGACCGCAGGTCGGTGCCGAGCTTGCCTCGGTCGGGCAGCTCGTCGTCCTCGCCGCCGCCGTAGAGCCGGCGTGCGTCGGTGCTGCGGATGGCCCACACGGCCTCGGTGCCCGGCACCTCCCGGGCCAGCTGCGCCAGGTGCAGCAGTGTGTTGGCCGCCGAGTGCCCCATCCCGACCACGAGGGTCCGCTTGCCGGCGAACCGGCCTCGGTCCCGGCCCAGCACGTCCGGCAGCGGACCGACTAGGAACCCGGCCGCGTCCGCTTCGGCCTCGCCGATGGCCGGGAGGCCGGACGCGCCGAGCGGATTGCGCTGCCCCCACGTGCCGGACGCGTCGATGACCGCCCCCGCAACGAACTCGGTGACGTCCCCGTCGGCGCCCTGGACGCGCACGACGAAGGGCCGGTGGTCCCGGCCCTGGCTGCGGGACTTGTCCAGCCCCTGCCGGGACACCGCGACGACGCGGGCGCCGGTCACCACGTACGGCCCGAACACGTCGGCCAGCGGCTCGAGGTAGTGCTCCACCAGCTCCGCACCTGTCGGCGGCGCGGCGCCCGGGGGACGGGTCCAGCCGGTCGGCGCCAGCAGCTTCTCAGCCGCGGCATCCACGATGAACTCCCACGGGGTGAAGGTGTGGATGTGCCCCCACTGCCGCATCGCCGCACCCACCTGCTCTCCGGCCTCGAGGACCAGCGGGGTCAGCCCGTGGGCGCGGAGGTGCGCGGCCGCGGCCAGGCCCACCGGGCCGGCGCCGATGACGACGACGGGCAGCGGGTCGAGCTCGGAGCCGGGCCGGGGCCCGGTGACCTGGGTGGCGATGCTCATGTGACGTTCGGTCCTTCCGGGAGTCGGTGGTTCAGCAGGTGGGGCACGGCTCGCCGCGGCGCGACTCGGTCGCGGTGGGCGGACGGGAAGCCGTCGCGCGGGCGAACGACTCGCGCAAGGCGCTCGCGACCGATGCCGGCCAAGACGACCGACGGGGACCGGCGTCACGGGCCGTGCTGGCCAGGGCGTCGGCAGCAGCCTCCCGGCGAAGCTCCTCGATGCGCAGGTGCACCAGCGCAGCCATCGGGTCGGACGAGAGGATGTGCATCGGAACTCCTCGGATATTGACGATCTTCGATGCAGAAGACTGCCGGAAGCATAGACAGTTGTCAATGATTGACACCGATCTATTTCCAGGCACAATGATGAACATGCCGAAGCCGCTCCCTCTGCTCGATCCGCTGCCCACCGCGGCCGACTGCTGCCCGCCGCTCGCCCAGTCGACCCTGTCCGCCGCCGAGGCGAAGGAGCTGGCTGCCCGGGTCAAGGCGCTCGCCGACCCCGCGCGGCTCCGCCTGCTGTCGATGCTGATGGCCAGCGAAGGGCAAGAGGCGTGCACATGCGACGTCACCAAGCCGCTCGGCCTGTCCCAGCCGACGGTCAGCCACCACTTCAAGGTCCTCGCCGCGGCCGGGCTCGTCGTCGGCGAGCGACGCGGCACCGGCACCTACTACCGAGCCGTCCCGGAGGCGCTCACCAGCATCGCCCGAGTTCTCGATCCCGCCTGCTGCTGACGAGCCAGGCTTTCACCGTCGCGACGCCGGCCGGACCGGCGAGAGGCCGCCGTGGCCAGAGGGCGTCGCGGCCCTGTACGCGATCCCTTCAACATGCGCGAGTGTTTCGTCACCACGGCATTTGAGGCCTGAGGTGGCAGGCATTACCGAGCGCTTTAGAGGAGCGTCCCGAGGGCGTAGCCGATCAGCGCTGCACCCAGCCCACCAGTCACGCTGGCCGCGAGGTTTCCGAGCGCATGCAACCAGCGGTCGTTCTCAACCAGCCGGAAAGTCTCGTAGGCAAAGGCGCTGTATGTAGTGAACGTCCCACAAAGGCCCGTCCCGACCAGCAGCGTGACGTCGGATGGAACCGACACGGTGGTGGTGAC